>CAXNFZ010000001.1:0-32899 GCA_964201495.1 Chloroflexota bacterium
GCGAATCTGCCGGACAAAACTTATGGACAGGAACTTAGACGAATTCACGCATACTCGCATAACAGTGGAAGGGAAAATCACGCTCGCCGCTGCGCTCAACGTTCACCCGTTGATCGCGGAAGTGTTGTGGGCGCGCGGCTGCCGCGACATCGATACGGCGCGTGCGTTTCTCGATCCTGCGCACTACACGCCGACGCCGCCGCTGGCGATGCCCGGTATGGCCGCAGCTGTCGAACGACTGCGCCGGGCGATCGACGCCGGCGAACACATTCGCATCTGGGGCGACTTCGACGTCGACGGACAGACTTCCACCAGCGTGCTGCTGCTGGGTCTGCGCAGCCTCGGTGCGCACGTCGACTTCACCATTCCCGACCGCGCCGTAGCCAGCCACGGCCTCAACGACGCCGGCCTGCACCTCGCTGCTGAACAGGGCGTGCGCGTCCTGCTCACCTGCGACTGCGGCATCACCGACTTCGCCGCGATCGACTTGGCTGTCTCGCTCGGCCTCGACGTCGTCGTCAGCGACCACCACGATCCGGAGCATCGTGCGGACGGCGAATTTCACCTGCCGGCTGCGCGCGCGGTGGTGAACCCCAAGCTGCTGCCCAGCGATCATCCGCTCGGCCAGCTCCCCGGCGCCGGCGCCGCCTGGAAGATCGTCGAAGCGCTCGCCGGCCCCGCCGCTGCGCAGCCGCTGCTCGATCTCGTGGCGCTTGGCATCGTTGCCGATGTGGCGGTCCAGCGCGGTGACACACGATTTCTCCTGCAGCGCGGGCTGGCCGAACTGCGCCGCACGCAGCGGCCGGGCGTGCGCGCGCTGCTGCGTTCTGCCGGCCTCGATCCACGCACGCTTGACGCCGACAGTGTTTCCTTTCAGCTCGGCCCGCGGCTGAATGCGGCCGGCCGCATGGCGCACGCCGCGCTGTCCGTCGAATTGCTCACCACCGACGATCCGGCACGCGCTTCTGAGCTCGCGGCGCAGATCGAACAATTGAACGTCGAGCGCCGCGCGCTGCAGAAAGTCGTCGAAGCCGCCGTCGTCGAACAGATCGAACGCGACCCGGCGCTGGCCGAATCCGCAGCGCTGGTGCTGCACGCGCGCGACTGGCCGGCCAGCATCATCGGCATCGTCGCCTCGGGCGTGGCGGAACGCTACGGCAAGCCGGCGATTCTGATCGCTGTGCAGGAGAACGGCGTCGGCCGCGCGTCGGCGCGCAGCGTCGCCGGCGTGAATATTCACGCCGCGATCGAAACTGCAGCGGACCTGACGATGGGCGGAGGCGGGCACCCGATGGCCGCCGGCTTCGGCATTCGCAGCGAGAACATCGCTGCGTTCGCCGTGCGCCTGAGCGCGGCGATCATCGCGCAGCAAGCCGCCGTGCTTGACGACGAGGCGCCGCCGCAGGAAATCTATCGTGTGGCGTGGCGCGAAGCCGCGCTTCCGCTGGCCGAGCAGCTCGAACAACTCGCGCCGTTTGGCGCCGGCAACCCGCGCCCGCTTCTGGCCAGCGATGGCCTGCGGCTCGTGCGCGCCGAACCGCTCGGCAAAGACGGCCGGCACCGCGCGCTGCTGCTCAGCGACGGCGGCGAGACGCTCACGCGCGCGACGTGGTGGCGCAGCACGCATTTGCCGCTCCCACCGCCGGGCGCCACGCTGATGTTGCAGTTCACTCTGCGCAAAGACATCTGGCGCGAACGTGAGCGTGCGCAGATCGAGATCGTGGAATTGCAGAATCAAATCGAGGCGAATGCGCTGCAGGCTGACGCGCAGGCGAAGAGCGATTCGGCGCGCTTTCGAATCATCGATTTGCGAGATGTGCCCGATCGGGCCTCCGCGCTGGCGGCGCTCATCGCAGAGGCAGGCGTGGAGAACGTGGCGATCTGGCGCGAAAGCGCCCCGGCCGACGAACCGCGCGCGGTGCTCGTGCTGTGGGACGCGCCGGCCGGCCGAGATGAACTGCATGCAGCGCTCGGCGCGATTCGGCCGGGCGCCGTCGTTTTACTGAATATCGTGCCGGGCAACGAAGACGCCCCTGCGGTCGTGCAGGACCTGGTGCGCCGCATGATCGGCACGGCGACGAAGCGCGGCGACGTGCTCGACGACGACTCCGTACGGGCGCGCATGGCGCGGCGCATCAACCAGCGCCCGGCGACGATTCGCGCCGCGATTGCGGCCCATCGCGGCGACGCCGCCGGAGTCGCCGTTCTCGAGTGGCTGCTGCAGGAAACCAACGCCTGGCGCACATTCATGGCCGAAGCGCCGGCGTCGGAAGTGCTGGGGTGAGAACCCATTCGTAATTACATGGGCGAAATCCCTGCATCCCGGCCGAAGGCCGGGATGCAGGGATTTCGCCTGTATTTGCGGATTGACACTAAGGAACTTACGCCGCTGCCGGATTGCGATCGCCCATGAAGCGCTGGTGCCAGTATGGGTAGGGCGCGCGTTCGGTGCTGGCAGTGTCGATGCGCTTGATCTGCTCAGGCGTGAGCGACCAGCCGATTGCGCCGAGGTTGTCGCGCATCTGGGCTTCGTTGCGCGCGCCGAAGATGACGCTGGTGATCGTCGGCCGGCTGAGCAGCCAGTTCAGCGCCACCTGCGAATGCGTCTTGCCGGTCTCTGTGACGAGCTCGTCGAGCACATCGATGGTGCGGAAGAGGCCTTCCTCGGTGCCGGAGAGCGACGTCTCGGCCCACGCCGCGGTGCGCGTGCCGGCCGGGGCGGGCTGACTGCGGCGAACCTTGCCGGCCAGACGTCCGCCAGCGAGCGGGCTCCACACCAGCGTGCCGAGGCCCTGATCGATCGCCATCGGCATCAGGTCCCACTCGTAGTCGCGGCCAGCCAGCGAGTAGTACGCCTGGTGCGTGACGTAGCGGCTCATGCCGTATTTTTCGGCGACGGCATTCGATTTGACGACGTGCCAGCCCGAGTGATTTGAGCAGCCGATGTAGCGCACCTTGCCGGCGCGCACCAGGTCGTCGAGCGCGCGCATCGTTTCCTCGACGGGCGTCAGCGCATCGAAGCCATGCGTTTGATAGAGGTCGATGTAGTCGGTATTCAGGCGGCGCAGGCTGGCTTCGCACGAGCGAATAATGTGATGGCGCGAGGTGCCGCCGCCATTCGGGCCGGGCTCGCTGCGAAAAGCACACTTGGTCGCGAGCAGCACCTGATCGCGGCGGCCGGCGATGGCCTTGCCGAGAATTTCCTCCGAACGTCCGCCGGAGTAGATGTCGGCGGTGTCGAAGAAATATGCGCCTGCCTCGAGCAGCTGATCGACCATGCGCGTCGCCTCTTCCGCCTGGGTCGAGCCCCACGTCGAGAAGCCGCCGTCGCCGCCGAACGTCGCCGTGCCGAAGCAGAGGGCAGGCACCATGAGGCCGGAATTACCGAGTTTTCTGTGTTCCATGAGTAAGTGGGGATTTTAGATGGGAGATTTCAGATTTCGTAACTACTCAGGCCATCCATTTTTCCAACGCGAAACGCGCTATTCCTTCCCCCGAAGGGAGAAGGAATAGCGCGTTTCGCGGGAAATACTGATTTAGGCCTGAGTAGTTACGAAATTCCTAAATGAACGTCGCGATCTCCTCCAGTTCTTTTTTCGTGATCGCTGGCACATGCGCGTCGTCGGCTGGATAACCGACCACGAGCAGCAGAAACGGTCGTTCGTTTTCCGGCCGGCCGAGAATTTTCGAAAGAAAGCCCATCGGGCTGGGCGTATGCGTCAGCGTGGCGAGGCCGGCGTGATGCAGCGCAGCGATCAGGAAGCCTGTGGCGATGCCGACCGATTCCTGCACATAGTAATGTTTGATCGGCTTGCCGTCGGCGTCGATGCCATGGCTTTGCGCGAAAATTGCGATCAAGTATGGCGCGTGTTCGAGAAAAGGCTTCTGGGCATCGGTGCCGAGCGGGGCGAGTGCGCTGAGCCACTCCTGAGGTGCGCGGCCGCCGTAGAAGGCGCGCTCTTCATCTTCAGCAGCGGCGCGAATCTGCTGTTTGATGACCGGGTCGCTCACGACGACGAAATGCCAGGGCTGCAGGTTGGCGCCGTTGGGCGCAGTGCCGGCGGTGCGCAGGGCATCTTCGATGATCTCGCGCGGGACGGGGCGATCTGCGAAGTCGCGCACCGACCTGCGTTGGCGAATCTCGTCGTAGAAATCCGCGGCGCGTACGCGCATTTCGGCGGCGGGGCGCTCGGCGAAGGTGAGGGGGTGTTTTTCCATTTTTGTCGCGGGCAATCTTTCAGGCGGCAAGCCTGAAATGCTGTTGAGTGTTGTAATAATTCAGGCCAGTTGTAACTACTCAGGCCATCCATTTTTCCAACGCGAAACGCGCTATTCCGTCCCCCTTCGGGGGAAGGAATAGCGCGTTTCGCGGGAAATACTGATTCAGGCCTGAGTAGTTACGGCCAGTTTATTTTTAGCGCGTTTCGTAGAAAATATCGACCTCGGCTTGAGTCGTTACGTTTTGTTCGGCCGCGTTTAGTCTTTTGAATTCGTTCGCTTTGCGATATTCGTGCTGTCGCGCATCTGCGCAGCCCATACGCCACCATAGCCGCCCGCGTACAGCAGCAGCGGCGCGGCGAGATGCGGAGCGCCGGCGTACACGAGCAATAGCATGGCGCAGATTGCGTAGAGCGCAAGTGCCAGCTCGCCCCAGGTCGTCAGATCTGGGCGCGCTCGCGGCGAGGATCCGTCGCCGGACGCACCTTTGGGTGTGCGCGCGAATTCGCCGGTCTCGCGCGTGCGCAGCGCGCGCGTCATGGCGACGCTGTTTGAAAACGCTACGCCCACGCCCAGCAGCAGCGCCGGCAGCAGGTCGCGCGCAAATTGCCACGGTGCTCGACCACGCGCGGTCGATGACACGAACATCGCCAGCAGTGGCGCCACGCTCAGCAAGCCGACTGTCCCGGCCGGCCCGGATAGCGCAGCTGGCTGCATCAGAAGCAGCGGCGTGGTCAATGACGTCACAAAAATCAGCGGGTGAACGAAGTAGCCGGTGAGGTGCAGCGCGCCGGCGATTTTGCTGTGCAACACCAGCGACGAGCGCAGCAGCGCGCCGATCAGCTTGCGCACGGTTTGCAGCGAGCCGCGCGCCCAGCGCGCCTGCTGCAGCTTGTATGCCGACACGTCGCGTGGCAGCTCGCCTGCTGCGCTTTCTCCTGGCAAATAGCAGCCGCGCCAGCCGCGCAGCACGGCGCGAAAACTCAGGTCGAGGTCTTCGGTGAGCGTGTCGGCCTGCCAGCCGCCGGCATCGTCGATGCAGGAACGACGCCACATGCCACCGCTGCCATTGAAGGCCATGGGCAGTCCGGCGGTGCTGCGCGCGATCTGCTCGATGACGAAATGCATATCCAGCACGATCGCCTGCGCACGCGTCACCAGCGTCTCGTCCCGGTTCAGATAATCCCAGCGCGTCTGCACGAATCCGACTTGTGAATCTGCGAACGCAGCTCGACCGACCAGCACGCGCTGCAGAAAATCGGGGGCGGGCACGAAGTCGGCATCGAATACAGCGACGAGTTCGCCCGGGCGCGCCTGGGCAACCGACAACCCATGTGCGAGCGCACCGGCCTTGAAGCCACGGCGTTCGGCTCGGTGCACGTAGGCGATGTCGACGCCGCGTCCGAGCGCGGCGCACACTGCAGCGAGTGCTGAATCGCGCGTGTCGTCGGTCGAATCATCGAGCACCTGGATGCGCAGCCGATCGGCTGGGTATTCGAAGGCTGCGACGGCTTCGATGACCCGCTGTGCCAGAAGGCGCTCGTTGTACATCGGCAGCTGTATCAGCACTGGGGGGAGATCGCCGGCTGTTTCTGCAGACGCAGCGGACACGGGGCGCAGGCGCGCGCGCCAGTAGAGCAGCAGCAACGCCATCTGGTGCACGGTGTACACGGCCAGCACTACCGAAGCACACACGTGCAGTGCCAGGACGAATTGCATGTCCGTCTACTTCTTCTCTTCGTCATCGAGATTATCGAGGTCGAGAGAGCCAAGAAAATCCGTAAACGCGCCGAGGTCTTCATCGGCAACGGTTGCGGCATCTTCATCGGGAATCTGCGCGTGCTTCTCCATCACTTCGTCGGCGACGTAGATCGGGCAATCACAGCGCACGGCGACGGCCAGCGCGTCGCTCGGGCGCGAATCGAGTGCGACTTCACGGCCGTCGCGCGTCGTGAGCTGAATGCGTGCGTAATACGTATCTTCGCGCATGTCGCTCACCAGCACATGCTGCACGGTGGCGCCCATTTCGCGCAGCAGGCGCACCATCAGATCATGCGTGATCGGCCGCGGCAGCTTGGCGCCTTGCAGCTGCACCGAAATCGAATTGGCTTCCGGCTCACCGATCCAGATCGGCAGAAATCGATTCGCTTCGGCTTCCTTGAGAATCACCACGCGTGAGCCGGTCATATTCACACGAATGGCGTCAATCTTTACCTCAATCATTTTTTGGAACCCGTATTGTGGGGGTGACTAAACCCAGGTAGAGCAACCCGCGAATCACTGCATCGTCTGCCAGTGGGCGGTGCCGCGATTCGCGGACTCCACTCAGGTCTGGTCACTCCCTGTATTGTTCAGATCATCGAGATCAAGCGTGCTGATAAAGTCATCGAATGCCCCGAGGTCGTCTCCTGCTGCTTCGGCGTCGCTCGGGGGAATGACACCGGCAGCCAGCATGACCTCGTCTTCGACGAAGATCGGGCACTTTACGCGCACTGCCACCGCCAGGGCATCGCTCGGGCGTGCGTCAAGTTCAATTTCGCCCTTCTCGTCCTGGAAATAGATCGCAGCGAAAAAATGGCTTTCGCGCAGTTCGCGGATCGTCACATGGCTGACGCGTGCACCCAGTTCTTCGATCATGTTCGCCGCCAAATCGTGGGAAAGCGGACGCGGCGGCTGGATCTGATTGAGCTTGAAGGTGATCGCGTCGCCCTCTGGCTTGCCGATGAAGACGGGCAAACGCCGCTCACCGTCCAGCTCCTTGAGAATGACCACCTGGTTCGGGCTCATCAGGCTGATGCGGATGCTTTCAATCTGAACTTCAATCATGCCCGGCTCCCCTCGATTCAATTCGTCTCGCCTTGATTCGCATTTGTTCGCCTGTATCCGCTTTCATTCGAACGTTCATTCGAACGTGCAGTGCGAAATGCGAATTAAAACGCAACGATTCGTACCCAGCCCGGTCCTCCGCTGGAATCTTCCAGCGACGACCTGCACCGTTGCCGACATTTACCTGTTCACTCTCAGCACCCAGCGCCCGGCACTCGGCGCCGATTTCCTGTAAATCCCCGCTCTTTTTGGCCTTCCATACTCTCTTTTTCGTGCAACGAAGTCGCAGCGACGCAACGACCAAGAGAGAGATAAAAAGGCCGGACGATGTACGTCACGATTCAGGAGATTTACAGGGGCAGGTCTAAGTAATGAGACGGAAATTATACTCTGAGCACGTACATGAAAATTACATTCTGGGGCGCCGCACGCACCGTAACCGGTTCGCAACATCTGCTCGACGTCGGTAGTGCAAAAATTCTGCTCGACTGTGGCTTCTTTCAGGGCCGCCGGGCTGAATCGTATGCGATCAACCGCAAGCTGCCGTTTGAGGCGCAGCGGGTGGATGCGATGATCCTCTCGCACGCGCACATCGATCACTGCGGAAACGTGCCCAATCTGGTCAAGAGCGGCTTCGAGGGGGATATTTTCTGCACGCATGCGACGCGCGACCTGGCGGCGACGATGCTGCGAGACTCCGGGGCCATTCAGGAGGAAGATGCCTACTTTTTGAACAAACGCCGGCGCGGCGGCGAGGCGCTGATCGATCCGATTTATGGCGTCGTCGACGCCGAGCGCGCGATGAAGCAGTTCGTCAGCGTGGATTACGGGCATCAGATGCAGGTTGCCGCCGGCGTGCGCGCCGTCTTTCAGGATGCCGGGCACATGCTCGGCTCGGCTTCCGAACTGCTTGAGCTCACCGAAGACGATCGCACCGTGCGGCTGTGTTTTAGCGGCGACCTGGGGCGAAAAGACCTGCCGATCCTGCGCGACCCGGAGCCGATGCCCGCAGCCGACTACCTGATCCTTGAGAGCACCTACGGCGGCCGCACGCATCCGCCCATTACCAACGTCGACGACGAACTATGCGAAGCGATCGTCGCTGCGAACGAGCGCGGCGGCAAGGTCGTGATTCCGGCGTTCGCCGTCGGCCGCACGCAGGAGCTCGTGTATCGGCTGAACGTGCTCATGAACGAAGGGCGAATTCCAGCGGTGCCGGTGTTCGTCGACTCGCCGCTGGCGGTCAACGTGACCGAGGCATTCCGCGCGCATTTCGAGTGCTACGACGATGAAATCCGGGCCGAGCTGCGGAACGACCCGGACGGCGGCGCATTTGGGTTTAAGCGTCTGACTTACGTGCGCACCGTCGAGCAGTCCAAGTCGATCAACTTCATCCCCGGGCCGGCGGTGATCATTTCGGCCAGCGGCATGTGCGAAAACGGGCGCGTGCTGCACCATCTGCGCAACACCATCGAGGACCAGCGCAACATGATCCTGTTCGTCAGCTTCCAGGCGCCGGAGACGCTGGGCAGCCGCATCGTCCGCGGCGACCGCTATGTGCGCATTCTGGGCGACGAATTTACCGTGCGCGCCGAAGTGCGCCGCATCGAGGCCTTCAGCGGCCATGCTGACCACAATGATCTGCTGCGCTGGGTCGAGCCGCATGCAAAAACGCTGCGCGGCGTCTTTCTCGTGCATGGCGAAGCTGAGGCACAGGACGCTCTGGCCGAGGGCTTGCGCGGGATCGGCGTGCGCGAGGTGCTCTGCCCGCGGCGGGGCGACGAGCACGAGCTGAAATAAGCGGACGAACCGGATTTGGCCGCCGGCCGCTGTTGGTGGATGAATGCATTTCTCACGCGAAGCTGCGAAGAACGCACAGAGGTCCGAATCCCGTTACAGAAGACGCTTCTTCGAGCGAAGGCGAGGAAAAGCCAATAAAAAGCATTTCCGTTTCGCGTTCTTCGCGTTCTTCGCGGCTTCGCGTGAGGAAATTCTGCTGTCGAAATCTGCCCTTAACTGCGGATGTCAGGGCGCCCGGGTGCGGGTTTCTCCAAATCGGACATAAAATGGCGCGGTGGTGCGCCGGAGCGGCGCACACGACTTTTAGTGTATGAAGGTTGCAGAGTTACAGAGAGGAGGAGCATTCGATGTCCATCACGACGGATCAGGCGCAGCGCAACATCGGCATGGAGCTGGTGCGCGCGACGGAAGCGGCGGCTACGGCTGCGGCACAGCATCTTGACCGCGGCACGCTCGGCGAGGCCAACGCCGCCGCAGCGCGCGAAATGAAGGCGGTGCTGCGAACGATCGATATGGACGGCCTGGTGGCCGTAGGCGAGGGCAATTCCCGTGACTTTCCTGCCCTTTTTCATGGTGACGACGCCGGAACCGGCCGCGGCCCGCGCGTCGATGTCGGCCTGGACGCCATCGAAGGCACCCCTGAGCGCACGCTGCATCGCCCTGATGCGCTGTCGCTCGTTGCTGTTGCCGATCGCGGCAGCATGTGGAACCCCGGCCCGATTCGCTACGTGCAGACCATCGCCGTCGGCCCGGCGCTGCGCGACCGCATCGACCTGACGCTCGACCTGCGTACCAACCTCGGCCGTATCAGCTCTGCCCTCAAATGTGACATGCGCGACCTGAACGTGCTTGTGCTCGACCGGCCGCGCCACGTCGACCTTGTGCAGAAAATCAATGCCTGCGGCGCGCGCGCCAAGCTGCACTATGGCGGCTTCATCGCCGGTGCCATCCTTTCCGCTATTCCCGGAACCGAGGTGGACGTGATGATCAGCACCGGCCTGGCCAACGACGCCGTGCTGGCAGCCGCCGCCATCAAGGCGCTGGGTGGCGCAATCGAAGTGCGCCCGGACCCGCAGAGCGCCGATGAGGCCGCCGCTGTGCGCGGCCAGCTCGGCTTCCGATCGGACGTCATCCTCGACCAGGACGACATGATCCGCTCGAACGACGTCTTCTTCGCCGCAACCGGCATTACCGAGGGCAGCCTGCTGCGCGGCGTGCGCTTTGGTCGCCAGGGCGTTGAAACCGACAGCCTGGTGATTCATGAGAGCACCGGCTCGATTCGCTATGTGCGCGGCGTGTTGCAGCGCCGCAAGCTCAGCCGCGGCCGCGTCGATCACGACGGGGAAGGCGGCTGAGAGAATTTCAGATTTTGTAACTACTCAGGCCATCCATTTTTCCAACGCGAAACGCGCTATTCCTTCCCCCGAAGGGGGAAGGAATAGCGCGTTTCGCGGGAAATACTGATTCAGGCCTGAGTAGTTACCAGAATTTAGATTTCAGATTTTGAGTATGAGCAATTACAAGAACTACATCGCCGGCCAGTGGGCCGATTCGTCGAACGGCGCGACCATCGAAAATTTCAATCCGGCCACCGGCGAACTGATCGGCGTGTTCGCCTCGGCGACGGCTGAGGACACGGCGCGCGCCATTGCTGCTGCGCGCGCGGCGCAGCCGGCCTGGGGCGACATGCCGGCCCCCAATCGTGGCGCGATTCTCGACAAGGCCGCGCAGATCATCGGCGCCCGCGCCGACGAACTGGCTGAAGCACTCACGCGCGAAGAAGGCAAGACGCTGGCCGAAGCCAAGGGCGAAGTGCTGCGCGCGCGCGACATCTTCCGCTATTACGCAGGCGAAGGCTTTCGCATGGGCGGCGACGTGCTGCCGGCCAACACGACCGACACGCTGCTCTTCACCCGCCGCGAGGCGCTCGGCGTGGTCGCCATCATCACGCCGTGGAACTTCCCGATTGCCATTCCGGCGTGGAAGATCGCCCCGGCGCTGATCTACGGCAACGCTGTGGTGTTCAAGCCCGCTTCACTCGTGCCGCACTCGGCGCTCAAGCTGGTCGAAATCCTCGCCGAAGCCGGCCTGCCGGCGGGCGTGATCAACCTGGTCATCGGCGGCGGCGCCGCTGTCGGCAACACGCTGGCCGAAAGCCGCGACGTGCAGGGCCTCAGCTTCACCGGCTCCTATGACGTCGGCACGCACATCTACGCCAAAACGGCGAAAAATCTTGTGCGCACGCAGCTCGAAATGGGTGGAAAGAACCCGACCGTGGTGCTCAACGATGCCGACCTCAAGCTGGCCGTCGACATCGTTGTGCGCGGCGGTTTCGGCCTGACCGGCCAGGCCTGCACGGCCACGAGCCGCGTCGTCGTCGAGGACGGCATCGCCGAGGCATTTACGGAAGCGCTGGCCGCAGCCGCGCGCGCGATCAAGGTCGGCAATGGACTCGAAGGCGGCGTGCAGATGGGTCCGGTTGTGAGCGCTGATCAGCTGCAGACCGACATGGATTACGTCGGCGTGGGCACGGGCGAGGGAGCGAAACTGCTGGCCGGCGGTGAAGTGATTTCGGCCGGTGGCGGCTATTTCGTGCAGCCGACGGTGTTCGCCGACGTCGAGCCGGGCATGCGCATCGCGCAGGAAGAGATCTTCGGCCCGGTCATCGGCATCATCCGCGCCCGCAACCTCGACGACGCACTGGAGAAGGCCAACGGCATTGGCTTCGGTTTGTCCGCCAGCGTCGTGACGAACGACCTGCGCCGCGCCATGGTTTTCTCACAGCGCATCGACGCTGGCGTCGTCAAGGTGAACGAACCGACGACTGGCCTCGCGCTGCAGGCGCCGTTCGGCGGCTTCAAGGGCTCGAGCGCCAACACCTTCAAGGAGCAGGGCAAGTCGGCGATCGAGTTCTACACGCGCACGAAGACGGTGTATGTGAAGTACTAGGGTGATTTCAGATTTTGTAACTACTCAGGCCATCCATCTTTCCAACGCGAAACGCGCTATTCCTTCTCCCCTTCGGGGGGAAGGAATAGCGCGTTTCGCGGGAAATACTGATTTAGGCCTGAGTAGTTACCAGATTTCAGATTTCAGATTGAAGGCCAGTCTGAAATCTGAAATCAGGTAATCATCTGATGCTGATCGGCACGTAGACCTTCACCGGGCCGGGGACCGTCGTGGCGGTTGCCGTCGCCGTTGGCGACGGCGTCGGCGTCGGGAGCGACGGATCGACCGTCGGCGTGGCCGTCGGCGTGGCCGGCACAGGCGACGGCGTTGTCGTCACGAGCGGCACGTTCGGCGTCGGCGTGAGCGTGGGCACGGCGGCGAGCGTGAGGTCCGGCCGAGCGATGAGCTTCGTCACGACGCGCACTTCCGACCCGGCGGACGCGACCGCGCCGCGCGCGGCGAGGGTGGTCGTCACGGTGTCGGTGTACGTGTTCACATACACGACGATGCCGTCCTCGAGGTCGCCCCGCGATTCATCGACCATCGTCGCGCCGATCACTTCGATCGGGCTGGTCTGCGAGAGTTCGTTGGTGACGGACATGTTGCCGGAATCGTCGATTTCCAGCTCAACGAATTCCGAAACGTCGCCGGCATTCGGCGGCACGTGCGCTTCGATGTAGAGCGCGATACGCACGCTGTCGGTGACGATGTAGCGCACTTCGACGAACGTGCCGGCGACGAACGTGCCTCCGTCGGCCTCGAACGTCGTCGTGGCGTCGGCTTCGTAAGCTGCGCCGCTGACCAGCCATGTGCCGATGTAGCTGCCGACCGGCAGATCGTCCACGAAGCCGTAGGCAGTCTGCACCGGCAGGCCGGTGTCGGGATCGGTGGCGCAGTCGCCGGGGGATTCGGCCTTGACCTTGCGCAGGGTGCGGCCGCCGTCGAGGGCGATCGAGAAGTAGGCGTCGACGCAGGTTCCGACGTCGACCGGGCCGCGCACGCGCGTGTCGACCGTGCCGGTGTAGTCGGCGCCGGCGATCGTCCACGCGCCTGCCTTGGTGGGTGAAAGCGGGCGCACCTCAACGATGCCGGTGGTCTTGCCGCCTTCGCGATCTTCCTTGTAGATCTCTTCCACCTTGATGCGCCGCGCGAGCAGCGTGCCATCGGCTTCCACGGTGAACTTCACCTCGACAATGCTGCCTTCCGCCGGTGTGCCGATGATGGTGGTGGTGCCGCTGACGACGTCATAGAACAAGTCGCCGATCTGCCAGGGGCCGTAGATGCTGCCGGGCATGAGCGTCACGATGCCGTGGATTTCGCTCGTTTCGGCGCGCGTGCGTGTGCACTTGTAGGGCTCGTCGCTTTCGATGCGCGTGGCGACGCGTTCATCGGCAGGCTGGCCGACGAAGTAGCGCACCCTGGCGCAGTCGCCGACGTCGATGCTGCCGTGCTCGAGTTCGAAGCCGGTTACGCCGCGCACGGCGTCGTAGGCCGTGTCGCTGATCGTCCACGAACCGAAGAGCGTATCGGTCGGGCTCGAGGTGACGAAGCCGTAGGTGACGGAGATTACGGCGTCGCTCTGCATTTCGACCGTCAGGCCGTCGCTGAGCGTGATCACGCCGCCGGCGATGATGGGCGAGCGCGATCCGCAGTCCTCGTAGCTTTCGGATTCCACCTTGGAGGCGATGAGGGTGTCGCGATCGTAGCGCGCGCGCACGCACGCGCCGACGTAGAACGGGCCGTGGCCGTCGTCCTGTTCTGTATCTCCGGTGACGACTACCTGGCTGATGGAAGTGGTGGTGCTGATCGTGTAGCTGATCTGCCATGAGCCGATCAGGTTCGGGTCGTCGGGCAGGGCGTAGAGCACGCCGGTCAGGCGCGCCTGGTTGGAGGCGCCGCCGTCGTTGCCGGGGCAATGCTCATCGGTCTTGATGCTCTTGAGAGTGCTGGCGCCGCGGCCGTCGGTCTTGATTTCCACGCATGCGCCGACGCGGAAAGGGCCTTCCTTCTGCTGGAAGCGCGTGAAGGCGGTAGCTGTGTAAGGGCTGCTGCCGAGCGTGCTGGAGACGACCCATTCGCCGATCAGGTTCGACGGGAACGACAGGACGACGCCCTTGAACTCGTCCGAGTAGCGATCGTTGTAGCCCTCGTAGTCGTTGTCGTCATCGCCGTTGTTGTCGTCATCGCCGTTGTTGTCGCCGCCGCCGCCGTTGTCGCCGCTGCCCGGGCAATCGTCCGTGGACTTGATGCGGGTCGCCAGGCGCGTCACCTGGTCGGAATCGAGGACGTATTTGACCTCGGCGCAGGCGCCGATGGTGAGCGGTTCATTATCGTTTCTGAAACGGGTATCCTCCCCCGCCACATAGTCCTGCCCGCCGATCGTCCAGGTGCCGAACATCTGGCCGGTGTCGGCGACGGGCGAAGCTTCGATGATTCCTTTGGCTTCGAATTCCTCGGGATCGTCTTCACCATTGCCCTGGACGACGGACGGCTGCAAAGGAGCCGTCCCATTCACAGGAGCAGCGTAATTCGCCAGCGTGGTGCCGGTGGCGACGAGGCCGACGCCCATCAGCGCGGCGACGAAAAAGCCGAATGGTCGGCGTGCCCATGAAGTAAAGCTGTGTTGCATAGATTCCTTATTACTGCAGTGTGCTGCAATCTGCTGCGGCGATGACCGAACGATCTTTCGAGTGAGTGGCATCCAGCCACGCCGGTGGAGCGTGTGCGAACCAGACGGACGTCATCGTACGGACTGCGCACGCCCGAATCATGAACTCCGGGTGAGAAAGTTCTCATGAATTGGCAGAGAGGGCAACCCTAAAAGCTGGCGATCCGCAAGGTCCTCCCGCTACAATCGCCCTCATTCCATGCGCACTTCCGAAATTCACCGCGTCACGAAGGAGACCGACGTCTTCGTCTCGCTCGACCTGGACGGCTCTGGCCGGGCTGAGATCGCCACTGGCGTTGGCTTTTATGACCACATGCTGCATCACGTCGCCCACCACGGCCTGTTCGACCTGACCGTGCGCGCGACCGGCGACCTGCACATCGACGAGCATCACACCGTCGAGGACGTCGCCATCGCCCTCGGCCAGGCATTCGACCGGGCGCTGGGCGACCGCGCTGGCATCTCGCGCATGGCCGACGCGTGGGTCACCATGGACGAAGCCCTGGCCCAGGTCATCGTCGACCTGAGCGGCCGGCCGTATGCGGTTTTTCATGGCGAATTTGCCACGCCGGCCATCGGTGGGCTGGGCACTTCGCTCATCCCGCACGCCTTTGAATCGCTGGCCACCCACGCGCGCATGAACCTGCACGCCCGCGTGCTCTACGGCCGCGACGACCATCACAAGGCCGAGGCGCTCTTCAAGGCGCTCGGCCGCGCCCTCGATGCCGCCACCCGCGTCGATCCGCGCCGCGGCGGCGTGCCGTCGACGAAGGGAGTCATTTGATTTCACATTGCATATTTCACATTTCACATTGAAACCCAATGTGCAATGTGAAATGTGAAATGTGCAATGCGCAATGCTCTATCTCATCGCCACCCCCATCGGCAATCTGGGCGACATCAGCGCCCGCGCACTCGACACGCTGCGCGCGGTTGACTTCGTCGCCGCCGAGGATACGCGCCACACCGGCCAGCTGCTCAAGCGCTTTGAGATTGACAAGCCGCAGATCTCGTTCCACGAGCACAACGAACGCCAGGCGGGCAACCGCATCGTCGATCTGCTCACGCAGGGTCGTGACGTGGCGCTCGTCAGCGACGCCGGCACGCCCGGCATCAGTGATCCGGGCTTCACACTCGTGCGCCGCTGCATCGCTGAGGGCCTGGCGGTCACGATGATCCCCGGCGCCAGCGCGTTCGTTATGGCGCTCGTGCTGAGCGGCCTGCCGTCGCATGCGTTCACGTTCCGCGGCTTTCCGCCGCGCAAGCCCGGGCAGCGCAAAAATTTCCTGCTGGTCGATGCCGCCTCGCCGCACACGCTCGTGTTCTACGAAAGCCCGCACCGCATCGCCGCGCTGATCGAAGATGCGCGCACCGTCTACGGCGACCGGCGCGCGGCGCTGGCGAACGACCTGACGAAGATGTTCGAGCGCGTCGACCGCGGCACGCTCAGCGAATTGCTGGCGCTGGTGCAGGCGAATGAGCCGCGCGGCGAATATGCGCTGGTTGTCGAAGGCGCAGCAGGGCGCGCCGGCCCCGATGAACGCGAAGAGGACGAATGAAAACGCTGAATACCGCCCACGGCGCGCTGCCGCTGCCCATCTTTCTGCCCGACGCCACGCGCGGCGTGGTGCGCGCCGTCGACAGCGCCGACCTCGAGTCGGTCGGCATCGAAGGCCTGGTCATGAGCGCGTTTCACCTGATGCAGCATCCAGGCTCTACCACGGTCAAGGCGCTTGGCGGTCTGCACGCCATGACTGGCTGGAACCACCCGATCGTCACCGACAGCGGCGGCTTTCAGGCGTGGTCGCTGATCCGCGAAAACGCTGCCAATGGCACGCTGACTGACAAGGCGATTATTTTCCGACCGCAGGGTGGCAAGGACAAGATCGTGCTCACGCCCGAGAAAAGCGTGCAGCTGCAGTTGAGTTACGGCGCCGACGTGGTGATTTGTCTCGACGACTGCACGCACTCCAGCGACGGCGACGACGTGCAGCGCGACTCGGTGCGCCGCACGATCGCGTGGGCGAAACGTTGCCGCGTCGAATTCGATTTGCTCACCGCGCGCCGGGACGGGCCGCGCCCGCTGCTGTTCGGCGTGATTCAGGGGGGCGGTTCGTTCGAACTGCGTCGACAGTGCGCCGAAGCGCTGCTCGAGATTGGCTTCGACGGCTTCGGCTTCGGCGGTTACCCGCTCGACGGCGAGGGCGCGCTGCTGGTCGACATCCTGGCGCACACGCGTGCGCTTGTGCCGGCGCATTTTCCGATGCACGCGCTTGGCATCGGCCACCCGCGCAGCGTTGTGACGTGCACGCGCATGGGCTACGACATCTTCGATTGCGCGCTGCCCACGCGCGACGCCCGCCGCGGCCGCCTGATGGTGTGGAACGACGCGCCCGAACGCACGAACCTTGACAGCGACGGCTGGTTCTCGTACGTGTATATCGGTGACGAGAAGCACATGAAATCGACGCAGCCGCTGTGCGAATACGTCGACAGCCCGGCGCAGCGCTACTCACGCGGATACCTGCATCACTTGTTTCAGCTCGAAGACGCCGCGTACTATCGGCTGGCCACGCTGCACAATTTAAGGTTCATGGTGCAGGTGGTGAGGAGAATAGTGGATAGTGGATAGTGGATGATGACCCCTCCGCTCGACGACCTCCTCGCCGAAATTCGTTCCACGTCGAAATATGCGCACGTGAGCGATGCGCTGATTCGGCGCATCGGCACGCGTGAGCTGGCGGTGCGGCGCAAGTTCAAAGATGCGGTGCAGGAGACGCGCAACAAACTGCACCAGATCGGCGGCCTGTATCAGCCGGGGCGCATGCGCTACGGCGAATGGTTCGAGCGCATCGCTGCCGAATCGCCGCCGCACGATGCGCTGCGCGATGCGATGGCGCATCACGCCAGCACGCGTGAGCGGCTGCCAATTCTCGATTCGTTCTACGCGCGCCTGTTTGACGGCCTGCCGCCGACGCATTCGGTGCTGGATGTGGCATGCGGGCTGAACCCGCTCGCTGTGCCGTGGATGCGGCTCGAGCCGGACGCGACGTACCACGCCGTCGACATCTACGCCGACATGATGCAGTTTCTCGGCGCGGCGCTGCCGCTGCTGGGGGTGCGGGCGAAGTGCGAAGTGCGCGACGTGATCAGCGACACGCCGAGTGACCCGGTCGATGTGGCGCTTGTGCTGAAAACGCTGCCGTGCCTCGAGCAGGTCGACAAGGACGCCGGGCGAAAGCTGCTGGACGCGATTCGTGCGCGCACGCTGATCGTCTCGTATCCGACGCGCAGCGTGAGCGGCCGCAACGTTGGCATGGCACAGCACTACGGCGAACGCTTCGCTGCGCTTGTCGATGGCCGCGGCTGGGAAGTCGAGCGTATGGAATTCGAGAATGAGCTGGTCTTTCGCGTTCTTCGCGGATTCGCGTGAGGAAAATCTGCTGTCAAAATTTGCCCCAAAAACTGCGGATGCACCCCCCAATCTGCGGATGCACTCCCCCCTCCACCCCTCCAACCCAACGGCCGCACACGCGGTAACATCACACACATCATGGGAAAGACCATCGCCGTAGTGGACTACGGCGCGGGAAATCTGCGCAACGTCTGTAAGGCGTTGGAATTCGTCGGCTCGGCGAGCGGTGCGCGCATCGAGCTGACCGACGACGTCACACGAATTCTGGCGGCCGACAAGGTCGTGCTGCCGGGCGTCGGCGCATTTGCGGACTGCCAGCAGGGCCTGCAGTCGCGCGGCCTGTTTCAGCTCATGCGCGACGTGGCCAGCGCCGGCACGCCTCTGCTGGGCATCTGCGTCGGCATGCAGTTGCTGTTCGACGTCGGCGAAGAGATGGGCACGTGGGAAGGCCTCGGCCTGATCACCGGGCGCGTCATCAAGTTTCGCTGGGCGGACGAGCCGCGTCGCCCAGGCGAAAGGAAGCTGCCGGTGCCGCACATCGGCTGGAACCGCGTCATGCCGCAGCGCAACCATGCGCTGCTTGCCGACGTCGATCCGCGCGGTTACGCGTACTTCGTACATTCATTTCATGCTGCCGACGTCGATCAGAAAGATGTGCTGTGCACGACCGAGTACGGCTATTCATTCCCGTCGGTCGTGGCGCATCACAACGTGAGCGGCATCCAGTTTCACCCGGAAAAAAGCCAGGACGTGGGATTGCGGATGCTGAGGAATTTTGTGGAAAGCTAAGTATTTCAGATTTCAGATTTCAGATTTCAGATTTCAGATTGAAGCAAACCGCTCGATGGATCAGGCGGGACGCATTTTGCGAAGTAATTCGACCTCAATGTGAAATGTGAAATGTGAAATGTGAAATGTGCAATCTGAAATGTGAAATGTGAAATCTGAAATCTCAAGAGAGACATGTCCGATAACTTCGTGATTTACCCCGCCATCGACCTGCGCAACGGGCAGGTGGTGCGCCTGAAGCAGGGCGACCCGAACCGACAAACGACCTATGCGAGCGACCCTGTCGAGGTGGCGCATCGCTGGGCGGCCTGCGGCGCAAGCTGGCTGCACGTCGTCAATCTCGACGGCGCGTTCGGCGCAGCCGAGGCTTCGGCAGCCAATCGTGAGGCGCTGAAGCGCATCGCCGCGGCGACGTCGCTGCAGGTGCAGTTCGGCGGCGGTGTGCGCAGCCTGGAGGACGTGCAGGCCGCGTTCGATGCGGGTGCGGTGCGCGTGGTGATCGGCACCGCGGCGATCGAGCAGCCGCAGATCGTCGACGACGTGCTGACGCGCTGGGGCGCAGAGGCGCTGGCCGTCGGCCTGGATTCGCGCGAGGGCCTGATCGTGACGCGCGGCTGGCAGGAGACGACGCTGCTGACGGCGCTCGAGGTCGGCACGCAGATGCGTGAGCGCGGTGTGGTGCACGCGCTGTACACCGAGGTCGGCCGCGACGGCATGTTGAGCGGTGCGGCGGCAGAGCTGACGGCGGCGCTGGCGCAGGTGACCGGGCTGCGCGTGATGGCGTCGGGCGGCGTGCGCGACATGAACGACATCCGCGAGCTGCTCGAGTACGCGTCGCGCGGTGTGGCGGGCGTGATCGTCGGGCGGTCGCTATATGAAGGGACGCTGGAC
This sequence comes from Chloroflexota bacterium, assembly GCA_964201495.1. Taxonomy (GTDB): domain Bacteria; phylum Chloroflexota; class Anaerolineae; order J036; family Brachytrichaceae; genus CANJQH01. The sequence goes on from CAXNFZ010000001.1 coordinate 19,557, forward strand.
CTGATGGAAGCGCTCGAGGCGGCGAAGCAATTTTCAGGTTGGTAATCTGAAAGGTTCATAATTACCCCCATGCTCGCCAAACGCGTCATCCCCTGCTTCGACGTCGCCAACGGACGCGTCGTCAAGGGCGTCAACTTCGTCAACCTTAAGGATGCCGGCGACCCAGTCGAGCAGGCGGCGATCTACAACGACGAACGCGCTGACGAACTGGTCTTCCTCGACATCATGGCCAGCCATGAAGGCCGCGGCACGACGGTCGACATGGCGCGTCGCGTGGCCGATCAGGTGTTCATTCCGTTCACCATCGGCGGCGGCGTGCGCAGCCCGGAGGATTTCCGCGCGCTGCTGCTGGCCGGGGCCGACAAATGCGCGGTCAACTCGGCTGCGGTGCGCAATCCGCAGCTGCTGAATGAAGCCGCATGGAAATTCGGCGCGCAGTGTGTGGTGCTGGCCATCGACGCCCGTCGCGACGGCGATTCGTGGCGCGTCTATCTCAACGGCGGCCGCGTGCCGACCGAGTTCGATGCAGTGGCATGGGCCGTTGAAGCTGAGCAGCGCGGCGCGGGCGAAATTTTGCTTACCAGCATGGACACTGACGGTACCCAGGATGGATTCGACCTGCCAATGCTGCGCGCTGTCAGTTCTGCAGTCGATATTCCTGTGATCGCTTCCGGCGGCGCCGGCAAGCTCGAACATTTTTACGAAGCTGTAGACGCCGGCGCCAGCGCCGTGCTCGCCGCTTCGGTCTTCCACTACAAAACCTTTCGCGTCGCCGACGTGAAGCGCTATCTTGCTGGAAAGGGTGTCCCGGTGCGGCCGTGATTGTTTGCCGACGATTGAATTCATGAAATCTCCCATGGCGCCTCCAGAACCAGACGAAACGCCCGTTGAAGAGCGAATCCCGCAAATTCTCTCCAGCGGCACCTTTCGCACGCGCCGGCCGCCGCGCCCCACGCTCGAAAGGCCGCGCACGACGCTGCTGCTGCCAAAAACCGGTCGCGGCTGGCTCAAGTCGCTGCTCATCGCTGCAACCGTCATCGCCGTCACCGCGTCCGGCATCTTCGGCGTGCGTTACTTCACCGCCACTGATTGCGAGACCTTTGGCATTGATCGCACTACGATCACCTCACCGGATCAGTTCAGCGTCACCGTCTCGGCTGAAAATCTGGTCGGCAGCTTTGGTGTGCGTTACACCAGCGTGCCGCTGAACGAATTTCTCAACGGCCGCAGCGTCGCCCTGCGCCGGGCCGCCGCTGAGCTGCCGAAGGCGCTCACCCCACAGAGTAACTTCGTCTCGATCGCCACGTGCGCTGCCTCCCCGTCGCAAATGACGGTTCGTATGCCGGTGCCTGCCGGCGAGTCCGCCCTGAATCGCCTCGATTTGTACGGATGGGATGAGCAGCTGCGCGTCTGGAATTGGCTGGCTGGGACGGTTGATTACGAGCGCCGCGAGATTTTCGGTGATGTGCCGAATCTGCCTGACGCCGTGATGCTGGTGAAAACCAGCCCGACACAACCGATCCTCGGCATCGAGATAGCGCCGAGTGCCACCGGTGCTCAACCCACTGAATCAGCGCTCTCTTCTATCGTTGGTGAAATTTCAGCTTCCGGCCTGTACCTTGGTGACCTGGGCGGCATCATTGGCCAACGCTCACGGCTGGCTGCGTCTGGCGCCGCGCGCATCATCCCTGTGCTGCGCAATTGGAACGACAAGGGCGAAGTCAACCGCCGCCTGCTGCGCGACCTGCTTGTCAGCCGTTCCAGCCGCGAGCTGCACATCGAAAATATTGTTGCGATCGCAGAGGCAGGCAATTACCCTGGAGTGGAACTCGACTACCGCGGCATCGACGTGCAACAACAGGAGTCATTCGTCGATTTCGTAACGCAGCTGTCCGCAGCATTGCAGGCGAAAGCGCGCACGCTGTCTGTGGCCGTGCCGGCGCCGATTCTCGTCGGCGATAAGTGGGATGCTGCTGGCTATGACCTGGCGGCAATCGGCCGCACCGCCAACTATGTGAAGCTCGACCTCAGTGTGAACCCGGGCGCACTAACGTCCGACCAGCTTGATTCGCTGCTGAACTGGGCGGTCGGTCGAGTGAATCGCTACAAGCTGCAATTGGCGCTTCCATCGCAAAGTGTGCGCCAGGACGCCTATGGGGCCACGCAGCTGCTGCGCCTCGAGGAAGCGCTGGCGCCGCTCGGCCGGCTCGATCCAGTTCAGCCGGCGACGCCCCCCAGCGTGACATTGCGCCTGGCGTGGAGTGGCACCTTCACCGATCTGAAATTCGATGAAGCATTGCAGTCGTATCGCTATTCGTATTTGAATACGCGCGGCATTCAGCAAAATGTCTGGATCAACACGCCGGCCAGCTTCAAGCGATCACTGGAGCGCCTCAGCGCGTACAACATACGCGGCATCACGTTGCGCGGCCTGGACACGGTCACGCATGGCGACGACATTGCGCAATTGTTCAGCGCTTTTGCAGAAGGACGTTTGGCGAGCGTGAGCATTCCGGTTCCGGAGCTGGCCATCGCCGTTGCCGGCGTGGACTCGACGGCACGGCTGGACGGTGTCATCGAAATTCAGACGCCGGCCGAGCCGGGTGAGTATCCGATCGTGCTCACGTTCAAGACCAGTCGCGCGCTCAGCATTCCGGCCAGCCCGCTGCTTGTCGCGCGGGATGCGCCGAACCCCGTCGCAGCTGTCGAACCAGTGATGACCAACCCAAATCTGCTTTTCGAACTCGGCGGCCACACGGCGAGCCTCGCGCATGTGGCGCAGATGAAAAGCAGCGGCATGAACTGGGTGCGGACGTCTGTCATCGGCTTTGAGATGCCGACGGAATTCATGGCTGCGGCGAAAGCCGCCGGCCTGCGCGTGCTGCTGGAGGCGATGGGCGACTCGTCGCGTGTGCTGGATGAAGGCTATCAGCGCGAATGGGCGCAACATCTGGGCAAGCTGGCCGCCGCCGGCGCCGACGCGATCGAGGTATGGGATGAGCCGAACTACGAGGGCAGCTGGCCGGCTGGCGCGATCAGCGGCGCGCGCTATGCAGAATTACTCAAGACTGCACACGCCGCAATTAAGGCCGGCAACCCGAACACGCTCGTCATCAGCGGTGGCCTCGTCGCCAGCGAAGCTTTCGGCGGCGGCTGTTCACAGAATGGCTGTGATGATGTGATGTTCCTGCTGCAGATGGCTGCAGCCGGTGCGCAGGATTCGATCGACTGCATCGGTGCGCATTTCGTCACCGGCTTCGCGTCGCCGAGTATCCCGGGTGGCATCACCCGCGCGCCGCAGTTCCTGACGATGCGCGATCAGTACCACCAGGCGCTTGGCGGCGCTCGCAGCGTGTGCTTCACCGAGCTCGGCTATGTCACTGCTGAGGGCTTCATGGGTGGAATGCCGGGCAATTTCACGTGGGCTTCCGCGACCGCCGCGTCGCAGCAGGCGCAGTGGCTTGCAGAAGCAGCCAAGCTCGCGCACGAGTCCGGCAAGGTGCGCCTCATGATCGTCTGGAATATCGACTCGACGCTCTGGGTGGTCGGCGAGGCGGGAGATCCTCAGGCCGGCTACGCCATCATCCGCCCCGACGGCAGCTGTCCGGCCTGCGAAGCGCTGCGCGGCGTGATGACTTCGAAATGATGCACCCTTGGGGTGTATCCGCAGTGAGGGGCGAATTTCGACAGCAGATTTTTCTCACGCGAAGCCGCAAAGAACGCAAAGGAAAAGACTTTTTATGGCTTTTCCGCACCTTCGCATGAGGAATTTTCTTCGGCAACGAAATGCAGACCTGTTCGCGTTCTTTGCGGCTTCGCGTGAGAAATGCATTCGCCTCAACGGCGGATGTACCCTCAGCGGTGCTCCGTCGTCGCCGTCAGTTAAGATTCGGGCCCAACGTGAACATGAACTCCGAACCCAATTCCACACCCGCACGCAGCCGACGGCAGTTGCTCACCATCCTCGTCGTCGTCGCTGCATTGGTACTGGCTGTGGTGCTGGTCATCGTCGGCGTCCGAAGACTGTCGCAGACGCTGGGCGGAAGCTCCGGCGCTGCGGCGAATGCCACTCCGTTCGTCCCGAAAGTAACGATCCTCGCACCCAACATTGCAGCTGGCGTGGAGACGGCCGCTGTTCCCGCAGCTGAGACCGCTGCCGGCGCAACCGCTGCTTCACGGGCAGAGACCACCCCGGCCGAAGGCGGCACGGATGCGGCGCAGGCCACAGCCGCCAAGCCGGTTGCAAAGATGGACCCGCGCGGCAAGGTCGAGGGCATCGACGATTTCGTCTGTCCGAACCCGCGCCCGGCCACGAATAAATTCGGCTACGGCATGCAGAGCAACTGGGCCGTCGGCGACATTGGCATGTTCAACTCGATCATGGCGGAGCAGCTGAAGGTGAACTGGACCAAGGCGCAGGTGCGCTGGAACGAATACGAGAGCGGGCCCGGCAAAGACGAGCTCTACAAATGGCAGATCATGGATGCGTTCATGGGCGACGCAAACAAGAAGGGCCTGAACATTCTGCTCGGCGTGATCGACGCGCCGCAGCATCTGCGTTCGAACACCGATGCCGGCCTGCTCGGCCCGCCGGACGATTTTCAGCAGGCGGCGCGTTTCTTTCAGCGCATCGCCGCGCGCTACAAGGGTTGTGTGCAGGCGATCGAAGTGTGGAACGAAATGAACCTTGATCGTGAATGGCGCATTCCTTCCGGCAAGATCGCCGCTGAAGATTACATACGCTTTCTCGATGCCGTTATCCCGGCTGTGCGCGAAATCGACCCGGCCATCGTCATGGTGATGGGCGCGCTCTCGCCGACCGGCGCATCGCAGAGCGGCGATGGGCGTGACTTCTTCAAGGATGACTACGCCTACATGGACGAGTTTGTTGCCGCTGGTGGGCCGGCCAAGGTCGACTGCATCGGTGTGCATTTGAATGGCTACAACATGCCGCCGGACAAGCTGTGGAACGAAGGCTATAACGACCCGTTGGCCAAATTCCGCGGGCCCTTCGACAACCCGAATCACTCGTGGTCGTTCAAGAGCACGCTCTTCGACTACCGCGCCAAGACCGGCAAGCCGCTGTGCATCACCGAATTCGGCTGGGCGAGCATGGAAAACCTGAAGCGCAAGGACGGCACCCCGGTGCAGGGCGCGCCGACCGGTTTTGATTTTGCGCTGGACAACACCGAAAAAGAGCAGGCCGACTGGATCGTGCAGGGCTTCAAGATCATGCGCGAAAGCGGCTTCGTGAAATTCGCGATCATCTTCAACCTGGACTACATCCAGAAAATTGGCCCGGAGCCGGATGAGCCGAGTGCCAACGTGTCACCGTACAGCATCACTCGCCGCGATGGCTCGCCGCGCCCGGCGTTCGACGCTGTGGCGGCGATGGCGAAGGAGTAGGGGCGGGGAGAGGGGGAGAGAGGGGAGAGGGGAGAGTTGCATATGAAATGGCCTCGGTTTCGATTTCCTGCGATCCCTATTCCTCATTCCCTATTCCCTATCTTCACGCTCTGCATCCTCCTCACTGCTTGCGTTACGCCGGCACCCACGCCGGCACCCACACCCACACCCACGCCCATACCTGCGCGGCGCTTGCCGTCGCCGAGCTACGGCTTCGAAGCGTACTTGTGGTGGAAGGAAGAGATCGCCACGCGCGACCTTGGACTGATTCGCGAGGCTGGCTTTGACTGGGTCAAGCAGACGTTCGCATGGCGCGACATCGAGATCGAGAAGGGCAAGTACGACTGGAGCCGCGCCGACCGCGTCGTTTTTCTGGTGACCGAAGTATTCACGCACAACCTGATCGTGCGCCTCGACCGTGAGCCGTGGTGGGACCGACGGGAATACGCGCTCGATCAGGGCATCGCCGCCGGCCCGCCGCGGGACTTGCAGAACTTCTTCAACTTTTGTGGTGTGATCGCCGCGCGCTACGCCGGCAAGGTCGCTGCGTATCAGGTATGGAACGAGCCCAATCTGGCGCGCGAGTGGGGCGGAGCGACGCCTGACCCGCAGGAATACGTCGCCATGCTGGCGGGTTGCGCTGCGGAGATTCGCCGTGCCGACCCGCGTGCGCTCGTCATCAGTGCTGGCTTGTCGCCGACCGGCAACGGCCCGCCGCACGCCATCCCTGACGAGCAGTATCTCGAGGCGATGTATGACGCCGGCGCCGCGCCGCACTTCGATCTGCTCGGCGTGCATGCGCCCGGCTTCCGTGCGCCGCCTGAAGCTGACCCGGGCCTCGTCGCCGCCATCCCCGAACTCGGCGGACAGCGCTTCTTTTCGTTTCGCCACGTCGAAGACCTTCGCAAAATTATGGTGCGCCGCGGCGACGTCGCCAAACAGGTAGCTGTGCTCGAATTCGGCTGGACCAGCGACCGCGTCAATCCGTCGTACGCCTGGTTCGCCATCGATGAGCAGACCAAGGCCGATTATCTGGTGCGCGCGTACTGGTTCGCCAAAACACATTGGACGCCGTGGATCGGCCCGATGATCGCGCTTTCTCTGCCGCAGTTCGATTGGACGCCGGAGAACGAACAATATTGGTGGGCGGTGATCGAGCCGCAGTATCCGCAGACCGTCACGCGGCCGGCGTTCGACGCGCTGAAGCAAATGTCGAAATAGGGAGTGACCTTTCGTCCGCAAGTGACGGCGTGGAAAGCGACAACACATTTTTCCCTTCGCGTTCTTTGCGGCTTCGCGTGAGAAAAATCTGCTGTCGAAATCTGCCCTAACTTACGGATGCACTCGTATTTCTCGCGAAAAACGTATGAAATGGCTGAAGCTCGTCGCGCTGGTTTGGCTGCTCACGCTGGCGAGGCCAGCTGCGCTGCCGGTGACGCTCGGGGAGCAGCGCGCCGTGCGCACGAACAATGCGCTGATGGGCGTGCACACGCGCTTCGTCGATGAGGCCGAGGAATGGAAGATCAAGCGCGGCCTCGAGATGGTGCGTGAGATGGGTGCGCCGTGGATCGTCGAGTTCTTTCCGTGGGCGTATTACGAAAGGCAGCGCGGTGTGTACGACTGGCGATCGGCGGATCGCATCGTCGACCATGCGAACCGGCAGGGGCTGACGGTGATTGCGCGGCTCGGCTTCGTGCCGGACTGGGCGCGGCCGGCGCGCGTCGACGGGCGTGAGACCACGTTTACCTACCTCGACGAAGCAGGTGCGCAGGCGTTCGCTGAATTCGCCGGTGAATTCGCCGCGCACTTCGCCGGGCGCGTGCGGCATTTCCAAATTTGGAATGAGCCGAATCTGACCAACGAAGTCGGCATGCGGCGCGTCGATCCGGCGGCGTACGTGAATCTGCTGCGCGCGGTCTACCCGCGCGTGAAGCAGGCCAATCCGGACGCGATCGTGCTGGCGGGCGCGCTGGCGCCGACGACCGAGCGCAACCGCGACGCAGCGCTCGACGATCTTGTATATCTCGAAGAAATGTACGTGGCCGGTGCACGGCCGTATTTCGATGCGCTGGCGATTCACAACTACGGCATGATCGATGCGCCTGAGGCCGACCCTGCGCCGGACCGCATCAACTTTCGTCGTGCGGAGCTGCTGCGTGTGATCATGGCGCGCCACGGCGATGCACAGAAGCCGGCGTACATCACCGAGACTGGCTGGAACGACGATCCACGTTTCGTCAACGGCGTCACACCGGCGCAGCGCATCGACTACACATTGCGCGCGCTCGACTACGCGCGCGTGCACTGGCAATGGGCGCACAGCATCGTCTTCTGGGTGTTCAAGCTGCCGGCGCCGGCGCACGGCTATCGCGACGCATTTACATTCGTTACGCCGAGCCTTGAGATGCTGCCGATCTATGAAGATGTACGTGCAGCGTTAGCGATGGACTCACGCTGATCCATTGTTTCGCCAGGGAAATGCTTGCCGATCGCACGTTGCATGTTTTCTGAAATCGTATACGATTTCAGGCAATGGAATCCGAGCTGGAAAATCTGATCGGGGAAGCGCGCGCGGACGGGCTGTCGTCGGCGGATGCCGTCGTCGCGGCGCTGCGTGAGGCGATCCTGCGCGGCGTGTTCGCGGATGGGCAGCCGCTGCGACAGGACGAGATCGCGACGCGGTTCGGCATCAGCAAAATTCCGGTGCGCGAGGCGCTGCGCAGGCTGGAGGCCGAGGGGCTCGTTGTGTTTTATCCGAATCGGGGGGCGGTGGTGGCCACGCTGTCACTCGACGAAGCTGAAGAGCTGTGCGAGATCCGCATTGCGCTCGAGATGACGGCGCTGCGGCGCGCCATTCCGCGCATGACGGCCGACGATCTGCGGCGTGCGGGCGATGTGCTCGAAGAAGCGCGCAGTGAGCCGGACCCACAGCGATGGAGCACGCTCAATTGGGAATTTCATTCTGCGTTGTATGCGCCGGCGGGTCGGCCGCAGCTGCTTACATTAATTCAGCAGATGAACCGGCGCGTCGATCGCTACATGCGCGCGACGTTGACGAGCGCTGGACATCATGCGCAGTCGCTGCGTGAACACAAGCTGCTGCTGCAGGCGGTGCGGCGCGGCGACGTCGCCGAGGCCGAGGCGTTGCTCACTGCGCACATCACAGCGGGCGCGAAGAAGCTGATCGACTATCTGAGAAAAGGTAACTATTCAGGCCATCCACTTTTCCAACGCGAAACGCGCTATTCCTGCCCCCTGCGGGGGAAGGAATAGCGCGTTTCGCGGGAAATACTGATTTAGGCCTGAGTAGTTACGAGAAAAGAACATGAAACACAATGATTTCGAGGTCCATGACCGCGCTGCGCTGACGCACGCGCGTGCGCTGCTCGACGCATGCAAGAACGGCGTCGATATGGCGAATGAAGTGATCGCTGCGGTGCGCCGCAACGAGGAATGGCGCGGGAAGAACTGCATCAACCTGCTCGCGCCCGAGGCGCCGACCAGCCCGACGGTGCGGGCGCTGCTGGCCAGCGAAATCGGCACGCGCGCGGCCGAAGGCCACATCGGCTCGGTGCAGCGCTGGTTCGCTGGCACGAAGCACATCGATGAAGTGGAAGCGCTGTGCGTCGAATTGCTCAAGCAGGCGTTCCGCTGCAATTACGCCGATCATCGACTGATGGGCAGCATGCTCGGCAATATGGCCGTCTACTATGCGATGGCGCAGCCGGGTGACGTGGTGATGACTGCGCCGCAGCCGTTCGGCGGACACTCGAGCAACCGCGTGGACGGCCCGGCGGGACAGCGTGGGCTGCGCATCGTCGATATTCCGTTCGATGCGAACGAGCTCTCCGTCGACCTCGAATTGTTCAAGAAAATAGTGCCTCTGGTGCGGCCAAAGCTGGTGGTGCTGGGCATGTCGATGACGCTGTTCCCTTACCCGGTGCGCGAGATGAGCGCGATCGTGGAAGCACACGGTGGGCGGCTGGTGTTCGACGGCGCGCATCAGGCTGGCCTGATTGCGGGTGGGCAGTTTCAGGACCCTCTTGCTGAGGGCGCGGTGGTGCTAACTGGCTCGGCCGGCAAGACCTTCAGCGGTCCGCAGAGCGGCATGATCATGTGGAACGACGAATCGCTGACCGAGCCGATCACCACGGCGATCTTCCCGGTGCTGGCGGCAACGCATCAGGTCAACCGCGTGGCGGCACTGGCGGTGTCGGCGGCTGAGATGATTGCGTTCGGCAACGACTACATGGCGCAGATCGTGAAGAACTCACAGGCGCTCGCGGCTGCGCTTGACGCGCGCGGTATCCCGGTGCTCGGCCGTCATCGCGGCTACACCACCACCCATCAGGTGATTGCCGACGTGCGCGCGTTCGGCGGCGGGCTGGATGTGGCGCATCTGCTGGCGCGCGCAAACCTGATTACCAACAAAAACCTGCTGCCGAGCGATCAGCCGAGCGACTGGGACCGCCCGAGCGGCCTGCGCATTGGCACGATCGAGGTGACGCGCCTCGGTATGCGTGAGACAGAGATGGCGCAGATCGCTGATTTCATCGCGCGCGTGCTCGTAGAAAAGCAGTCGCCGGACGACGTGCTCGAGGACGTGATCGATTTCCGTCAGCCGTATCAGACGCTGTATTACTCGTTCGATCACGGCATGCCGAAGGAGGCGTGAGAGAGATCGGATTTCACATTTCACATTGCATATTTCACATTGGTGCGTCTCTTAGTGTGCGATGTGAAATATGCAATGTGCAATTCGCAGCCCCTATCTTCCCGCGCAGCATGGACATCCAGCTGCGTGGGCTTTGGGCTTGTCCGGTTGCAGGGGCGGCGGCTTGCTGGTCGCTCCGCCCTTGACGTAGCCGAAGAGCGTCAGCTTGCGCGCGGCGGCCTTGCCGCATGCGGGGCAGTGAGCGGGCTTGTCGCTGTCGGCGAACGAGCGCTTGATTTCGAAATCGGCTTCGCAGGTCGGGCAGGCATACTCATACTTCGGCATGCCGCGAGTGTAGCAGGGCTTGTGCGGGGGAGATCTCGTGGGTGTGTCCGCAGTTTGGGGCGAATGCATTTCTCACGCGAAGCCGCAAAGAACGCGAAGAGGTCTGAGTTTCGTTGCCGAAGAATTTTCCTCAAGCGAATGCACGAAAAAGCCATAAAAGGCACTTTCCCTTCGCGTTCTTCGCGGCTTTGCGTGAGGAAAATCTGCTGTCGAAGTTTGCCCCTCACTGCCGATGCATCCAGCGATGTAGAGATCGCGGGGATGGCGGAGCGCTTTGACACACAGCGCCGTCCGGTCCATCATGGAGGGCGCTGTGATGAATGTGAAGACTACCTACCCTCTCGATCGCCAATACATCGAACGCGTTTACGCCGGCGTGCTGGGCAAAATCATCGGCGTGTATCTCGGGCGGCCCTTCGAAGGCTGGAGCAACGCGCGCATCGAGCGAGAGCTCGGTGAAGTCGACTACTACGTCAACGACCGCATGCCGCCCATCGTCGACCCATCGCTGGGCATCGAACGTGTGAAGCCGCCGTTCATCGTCACCGATGACGACATCACCGGCACGTTCACTTTCCTGCGTGCGCTGGCGGATCAGGGCTGCGATCCGAATCTCGGTGCTGAGCAGATGGGGCAGGCGTGGCTGAACTACATCATCGAGAACAAGACGATCCTGTGGTGGGGTGGTGTGGGCAACAGCACCGAGCACACGGCGTATCTGCGCCTGAAGCAGGGCGTGTCGGCGCCGGCAAGTGGATCGATGGCGCTGAACGGCAAGGTCGTTGCCGAGCAGATCGGCAGCCAGATTTTCATCGACGGCTGGGCGCTCGTGGCGCCGGGCGATCCGGAGCGAGCGGCGGAGTTCGCGAAGCGCGCAGCATCGGTTTCGCACGATGGCGAGGCGATCTACGGCGCGCAGGTGCTGGCGGCGATGGAGGCGCAGGCGTTCGTCGAGAAAGATCTTGGCAAGCTGGTCGACGTTGCGCTGCGCTTCGTGCCGCGCGACTGCGCGATCGCGCGGCTGATCAACGACCTGCGCGAGTGGCGCGAGGAGATCGCCGACTGGCGCCAGGCGCGGCAGCTGCTCGAGCGTGACTACGGCTACGACAAATTCGGCGGCAACTGTCACATGGTGCCGAACCACGGCGTGATTCACCTGGCGTTGCTGTACGGCCAGGACGCGAACCCGGCCGTAAATTTCCAGCGTGCGTTGATGATCGCCAACACTGCCGGCTGGGACACCGACTGCAACAGCGGCAACGTCGGCTGTCTGCTCGGCATTCGTGATGGCCTGAGCGCGATCGATCGCGGGCCGGACTGGCGCGGGCCGGTGGCCGACCGAATCTATCTGCCGACGGCCGACGGCGGCCGGGCGATCAGCGACGCGGTGATCGAGACGATGCACGTGGTAAACGCAGCGCGCGGCATGCGCGGCATGCGCGGCGAAGCGGCGTGGGCGCCGAAGGACGGCGCACGCTTTCACTTCTCGCTGCCCGGCTCGGTGCAGGGGTTCCTGCCGTTCGGCGAGCATGCGACCACGACGAACGAGGGTGAGCAGCTGGCGATTCGATTCGAGCTGGCTGCGGGCGAACGCGCCGGTGCGCGCACTGCGACGTGGATTCCGCAGGATGCGCTGAAGATGCCGGGCTATGAACTGCTCGCTGCGCCGACGCTGTATCCGGGCCAGACCGTGCGCACGCGCGTGACTGCCGATGCGAGCAACGCTGCGCCGGTAAGCGTGCGCCTGTGCGCGCAGATTTATGGCGCCGGCGACGAGCTGCAGGAGCGCGGCGGTGAAGCGATCGAACTTGCGCCGGGCACAGAGGCGACGCTGACGTGGCGCGTGCCGGACATGAACGGCGACCCGATCGCGACGATCGGCGTCGAGGTGCGCAGCGCTGCGGCGCAGGCCGGCGTGCTGCGGCTCGACGCGCTCACGTGGGACGGCTCGCCCGACGTGACGTTCCGCCGCGGCAGCAGCACGCTGTGGCCGCGCGCGTGGGTGCAGGCGGTCGATCACTTCCACACATTCTGGCCGAACAGCGCGCCGATTCGCATTCTGAACGATGAAGGGCCGGGGCTGCTGCTCACCGGCACGAGCGACTGGCGCGACTACGTTGTGCGCGCGACGCTGACGCCGCACCTGTGCGAAGACTTCGGTTTGCGCGCGCGTGCGCAGGGCCTGCGGCGCGGCTATGAGCTGCGCATCACGCGTGGCGGCAAGGCGCAGCTCGTGCGCGTGCGACACGACGAGATCGTGCTGGCCGAAGCGCAGCTTGTGTGCGAATTTGGTCGCGCGTATGCGCTCGAGCTCGAAGTGCGCGGCGACCAGATCGTCGGCCGCGTTGATGGGCGCGATCATGGGCGCATCGAACTGCGCGCGACCGACGACGCCTTCGTTGCGGGCGGCATTGCGCTGCGCGTGAGCGACGGCCGCGTGGAGACGCCGGAAGTGACGGTTCTGGCACTGTGAACCGGCAGACGTCGACTTGACACACGTATCTTTTTTGATACACTTCTGCCAGTGTCTAATGCATTCACAGAGGATCAGGAGGCGCTACGTGTCAATTTTTACCGAACTGATGCAGGAAAGGAGCCGGTACGTGACTGGCTCTTACAAATGGACAAACAATCTCGCAAAGCGATCGGCGAAGATATTAAGGTGGTGCAGTTGCGATGGCCATTAGGAATGCCGCTCGTCCGCAAAATTGAAGCAAACTTATGGGAAATTCGATCGCATGTAAAAGATGGAATTGCACGAGTGTTCTTTACGGTCGACCGGCCGGTGATGGTACTACTGCATGGCTTTATCAAGAAGTCACAGAAGACACCTGTGAACGAATTGCAGGTGGTGCGTCGCCGATTGGCCGACGCTAAGTGAGTCGCCAAAAGTTCTGGCGGCAGATTCGCCTCCCCCGCAAAGCGGGGGAGGCGAATC
>CAXNFZ010000002.1:0-30999 GCA_964201495.1 Chloroflexota bacterium
AGCTGATTTCGGAGAAAAACCTGCGTCTCCGCGTGAGGCGCCGTGGCATCTGCCGTCTCTGTATGCTCTGCTGCGATGTCCCCTTGTGAGGGGAGGCGAACGGGGGCTGAGCACCTGAGCGATGCGAGGTGAATCCGCAGCTGTGGGCAGATATTTCTCATGCGAAGCCGCAAAGAATGTGGAAGGGAAGAGATATTTTATGGTTTGGCGCGTTACGCTTAAAATCATGTCAGATACGGTACCGGTACAGGATAAATACGGCATAAATGCAACTGCGCAGGCTCAGATCAATTCTTTTTGGCGGTAACTACTCAGGCCATCCATTTTTACAACGCGAAACGCGCTATTCCTTCCCCCTTCGGGGGAAGGAATAGCGCGTTTCGCGGGAAATACTGATTTAGGCCTGAGTAGTTTCTTTTGACGACATTCGGAATTTCCGCCGCCTACGATGGGGTGAATAAGATGTTTGGCGATGGGAAATTGATCAGCTTGAGTCGTTGTATATAAACACAGGATGGACGAATGTTTCATGCACTGATCATGGCAGGTGGGAGCGGCACACGCCTATGGCCGCTGAGTCGTAAGAGCATGCCGAAACAGGCGCTGAGTCTGTTGGAAGAGCGAAGCATGTTTCGGGTGACAGCGGAGCGGCTGGCGCCTTTGATTCCGCTCGAGCGGATTTGGGTGGTCACGAATGCGGCGATGGCCGAGGTATTTCGGGCGCAGGCGCCGGGGATCCCGGCAGATCATTACGTGATCGAGCCGGAGCCGCGTGACAGTGGGCCAGCAGCCGGACTGGGTCTCAGCCATATTTATGCCGCTGATCCGGATGCGACGGTGGCAATTCTTTCGGCGGACCACCATATCGCTGATGTCGAAGGGTTTCGTGCGGTGCTGGAGCGTGCGGCTGCGCATGCGCAGGCGGGGGGAATCGTGACGCTTGGGATTCGTCCGACCCATGCTTCGACCGGTTTCGGATATATCGAGCGAGGCGAGGTGGTGGGCGAAGGCATTTACGATGTGGTGCGCTTCACTGAAAAGCCGCAGCAGGACGCGGCGCGCACGTATCTGGCGGAGGGACGTCACTCGTGGAACAGCGGTATGTTCATCATGAAGGCTGCGAGTGGACTGGCGGAATTTGTGCGCCAGCATGAAGCATTTGCGCGCCAGCTCGAGCTGCTGCGGGAGCAGATTGGCGGTGCTGGCTACACGGCGATGCTGCTGGATCTGTGGGGGACTGCACCAAAGCTGTCGATCGATTACGCGATCATGGAAGGGGCGCGGCAGATGGCGGTCATTCCTGTTGACATCGGCTGGAGCGACATTGGTTCGTGGACGGCACTTTTTGAGGCGCTGGGCCATGATGCGAGCGACAACGCCGTGCAGGGCGAGCATCTGGCGATTGATACGAGTGGATCGCTGGTGCGCAGTGAATCGGGCCGGTTGATCGCCACGATCGGGGTCGAGGGCATCGTCATCGTCGACACACCTGATGCGTTGCTGGTCTGTTCGATTGATCGCACGCAGGACGTTAAGCAGATCGTCGACGAGCTGAAGAGGCGCAGCCGGTCGGATCTGGTGTAGTTGACTACGTGATAGGCTACGCAACTTGATGCGAATTCTGGACTATGCGCGAATCCTGCGCCGACGCTGGCCGGCACTGTTGTTGCCGCTGCTGCTGGTGGCGATCGTCACAGTGGTGACGGCTCCCGTTGCTGGAGCGTCGACCTATGCTGTGACGATGCGCTTCGCCGGCGGCCTGCCCCCCGAGCCAGTGGGGGCGAACACGTACGGCTACGATCGGCACTATAACTGGCTGGCCTCGGAATACGTCACACGCGCGCTGGCGCAGGCTGTCGAGACCGGCGCATTTGCAGCCAACGTGACAGCGCGCCTGGCTGGCCAGAATATTCAGGTGCCAGTCGGCGTGATCCGCAGTGAGTATCTGGCAAGTTATCTGAAGGTGACAGTGAGCTGGCCCGACGCGGCACAGGCGGAGGCCATCGCCCGCGCCGCATCGGACGAGCTGGCTGAGAATGCTGCAGCGTACTGGCCGCAGCTCAGCGGTACTGCAGCTGCGCCGGTGCGCCTGCTGGATGTGCCGGCTGCTCTGGCGGTGCCGGCGCCGTTGCGTTCGCGCTTTGATCTGCCCGTGCGCGCTGTGCTCGCTGTTGTGGCGGGGCTGCTGCTGATGTTCGGCTGGCACGCCCTCGACCCGCGCGTGCGTGATGCCCGTGCGATTCAGCAGCTTGATCTGCCGGTGCTGGCGGAGATTCCGTGATGCGTTCCTGATGCTTGTTTGGTGATCTTTTTGGTGATCTTTTTGGTGACTTTTTTGGTGATCTATGGAAGTGACTGACCTACTTCGACTGATTCGCCGGCGCGGCTGGCTGGTGCTGCTGCTGGCTGTGCTGGGTGCTGGTTCCGGCTATGTTTTCAGCAGGCTGCAGACGCCTGTGTATAAATCTACGATGAAGCTGACGGTGCAGCCTGCGCGCAGCGACCTGGGTTTGACCCAGTCTGCCAAGACGCTGTTGCTTTCATACATTCAGATTATCTGGACGGAGCGCAATTCAGCGGAGGTGGCGCAGCGACTCAAGCTCGACTACGCGCCGGCGACGATCTACGGCAACACGAAGATGGCTGACGACGCTGCCAGCTTCGGCATCGAGATCGAGGTGTCGGATTACGACGGCGACACGGCCAACGATATTGCGCGCACCTGGGCTGACTTGCTGAAGGAATACCGCGATCGTGACAACGCTCGTCAGCGGCGAGAAGATCGCGTCGAGGTGGTGCTGGGTGACGCCCCGCGCTATACACAATTCACGCCGCGCACGAGCATCAACACCCTGGCAGGAGGACTGCTCGGCGTGGTGATCGGAGCCGTGGTGCTGATTCTGATTGAGCAGGGTGCGGCGGCGTACGTGCGCCGACCGTCCGATGTGGCTGAACAACTTGATGTGCCGCTCCTGGCGGTTTTTCCGACAGAAGGCTGATGGACTCGGAGTGTCGCGAATCGCTGCCTGGAGAACGTCGTGCAAGCTTGCAAGCATGGACGGAACAGAACTCCGTGAAATGCGCAACGCAGTAACTGCAAAAACGTAACGACTCAGGCGCAGATCTGAATTTCCTGCGAACACGCTTTTTCTTCCCTCATCTGAGTATGAGTCCTCATTTGAGTATGAGGCGAAGGAATCATGTTTTTCGCAATGGCAAACCGACTGGCTTCAGTCGCTACCTACAAACAATGAACCTGGTGACTCTCACATCCCCGAACTCTGCTGCTGCAGAAGCGTACCGCACGCTGCGCACGAATGTTTATTTCGCGACGATCGACGACTTGCTGAAGACCATCGTTGTGGCAGCGCCGGATTCCGGTGGTTCTGCGGCGGAGGCGGCGGCAAATCTGGCGGTCGTGTTTGCGCAGGCCGGGCGTCGCGTAATTCTGGTGGACGCCGACCTGCGCACTCCACAGCTGCATACGCTGCTGGGATTGCCGAACGGCGCTGGTCTGATCGATGCGCTGGCCAGCGGCGCGGCGGCTCTTCAGACCAGCCCGGTGGCTGGGTTGCAGGTGCTGACGGCCGGCGTCGGCTCGGTTATCGCGTCGGATGTGCTGAGTTCACCGAACGTGGTCGATCTGTTGCGTGAACTGGCTGCCCAGGCAGATGTGGTGCTTGTGAGCGCGGCGCCGGCAGCGGAGTATTCAGATGCGGCGATGCTGGCGTCGGTGGCCGACGCTGCGATTCTGGTGGTGACGCGCGATCGCACACGGCGCGATGCATTGGCGGCAGCGCGGGATGCTCTGCTTCGTGCGAAGGCGCGGCTGCTCGGCGCCGTGCTGATCTAAGCTGGCTGCAGTTCAGGTCTGGTGACCTGTGAAGACAGCAGTGACTATGGTTTGCGGTCTTGCGGTGCTGCATCAGCGAAGTCCTCGAATCGCGTTGACTATTCTGGTTGGTTGTAACTACTCAGGCCATCCATTTTTCCAACGCGAAACGCGCTGTTCCTTCCCCCGAAGGGGGAAGGAACAGCGCGTTTCGCGGGAAATACTGATTTAGGCCTGAGTAGTTACGGTTGGTCAACTTCCATCACGAAACACGCCGTCTTTTTGTCTTGCCGAAACTTGCTGAGATTTCTTGCTGAGATTTAAGGAGTGGCGGTTGGGATTAGTGTGCCGGCAGCGGGCTTGGTGACCACGTCGGCGGCGAGGTTGAACGTGTTAGGGCAGGACTGGTAGTCTTCCCCGAGGACGATGCGCGCAGCGGAGGGGCTGCTCGGGTCTGCCTGGCCGATGACCTTGTCCGTCGATATGCCGAAAATCGAGCGCAGGCGGGTAATCGGCGATCCCTTCGTCGTCGTGGTGAAGTCGATGATTTCCGTTTCTGCGTAGCGCTCGGCAAGCTTGTCGGTGCCGACGACGAGGAAGCCCTCCCAGGTCAGTCGCTCAGCAGCGACAAGCTCCATATCTGGTCGTGAGGAGCCGTTGTAGACCTCGACGCCGGGGCGTGTCTGCACGCGGTTGGCGGATGGCGGGGCGAGCGCCTCGGAGACATACGCGAGGATATCGGCCTGTGGTTCCAGCACCATGGCGCCGTCGGCGCGGGTGAGGGACTTCACCACTGGGAACGTGATCACGCGGTTCTTAATAGTCAGATCATCGAGGCGGCGTGTGATGTCGACGAAAGTGGGCAGGTCGGCGATGCTGATGTCTGTTTCGATGTTTTGCCGGAAGTCGGCGTAGAGGCCGAGCGCATTTTGCAGCAAGTCACTTTGGCGGGCTTTGCGCATGATCGCGCGAAGAACTTTTTGCTGGCGACGAGCGCGATCGAAGTCGCTGGTACTCCAGCGCGAGCGCGAGAACCAGAGCGCCTGCTGGCCGGTGAGCATGACTCTGCCGGGGAATATATCCAGGTCGATCCCGCGGCGTGGATTTTGCGGATCGGGGAATGTGTCGTGCAGCTCACATTCGGCGAGTACCTCGACTCCGCCGAGCGTGTCGACGGCCTTGATGAATCCCTGGAAGTCGATGCGCACGAAATGATCGATGCGGATGCCGAAATTCTTGCGCAGCACGAGGGCGAGGAACTTCGCCCCGCCGCCGGGGTAGTCCGTCTGGCTGCCGCGTTCGAAGGCAGTGTTGATGCGGTCCTTGCCGAAGCCCGGGATGCGCACGTGTGTGTCGCGCGGGATGGACAGCATGCTGACGCTCGGAATGTCGGGATTGACGCTGGCGATGATCAGCGAATCGGTGCGAGCGTAGCGACTGTCAGCAGACGCGTCGCTGCCAATCAGCAGGAAATTGATGGTTCCTTCGGCCTGTTGCAGTACGGGGGCGTCATCGGCTTCGATTTCTCCTGGTGCGAAGTTCGGGTCGAAGGCGTTCGGAGTCGCGAGCGTGGTCGAAGAGAAGACATCTGCCGTCGCAGCTGGTTGCGTATCTGTCAGCGGCAGGGCCTCCGGTGCAGGCATGACGTTGTCGTCGATCGGTGCGGGCGCAACGGCCTGGTCGGGCACAATTTCCGTCGGCAGTGTGGGTTCGGCGGCGGACTGTGGCGACACTGGAGCGGCATTTGCGTCTGTCACAGCAGGGCGCAGGTCCAGCGGTGACGATCCGAGCCATGTCACGCCGAACAATACAGTTGCCAACACAGCCAGGATGAGCAACGCTTCGAACAGTCGCGTGAGAGCCTTCGGCATGGAGGTAATTAAAGCAGAGAATCGCAGCGATCTCTTCGCGTCCTTCGTGGCTTTGCGTGAGACATATCTGCCATCGACTTTCGCCGCTCACGGCGGGTGCATCCGCAGTCAGGGGCGAATTTCAACAGAGATCACGGAGAGTGTGGAGCACGCAGAATTTCGCGCGGAGACGCGGGCTTTTTGGGGAATCGGCGGTGATCCCCCAAAAGCCTTTTCCTTCGCGTTTTTCGCGGCTTCGCGTGAGAAAAATCTGCTGTCGAAGTTTGCCCCAAACTGCGGATACACCCCGTGCCATGCGATGCGCATTCCGGATTTGTTCGGCGATTAGAATTCACCCCATGCGTGCGAAGCGCCGCACCCCGGGCGCCCATCCGGCGCCGGCAGAGTTCGGCGAATTGCGGCGGTTGTTGTATGACCTGCAGCCTGCAGATCTGGCGGTATTGGATTCATCGATCGGCGCCTGGGCGGCACGGCCGCTCGGCCGTGACGTGCTGGCGGCTCTGGTGCTGCCGCTGGCAGGAACCCTGATCGTCGAGTTATTGAACATTGAGCCTGCCGGGCTGATCGCACTCGAGCGAGCGAGCCTGTCCGCACGGGTGCGGGTGCTGGCGGTGGCGCCGGATTTGCGGCGACGTGGGATTGCACGCACTCTATTGATCGACGCGGATGTGGTGGCGCGTGAGCGGGGGATGCGCTGGCTTTGGATGCGGATTCCCTCGTCGAATTCCATGGCGACGCGGTGCGCACTGGCGTGCGGATTTCAGCGCTATCGGCCACAGTTTTTGCAGCGAATGCGGCCAGGAGCGCTTCCGGTCACCAATACCGACGTGCGCATCGAGCGCCTGGACGCGCGTGAGGCTCAGGCGTCTGCTGAGCGCTGGCACGACTACGAGGCTGCGGTCGGTGATTCCTGGTGTGAGGATCTGGCGCGCAGCGATCTGCGCCCGACGACGCTGTCAGCAGAAGTTGCATGCTTTTTGTGCATCGTCGGAGATCATGCTGTGGGCCTGGCAACGGTGCGCGGGTCGGACATGATGGCGCGTGTGACGCTGTGGCTCGATGAAGCGTTGTGGGGGCAGCCGCTTGAACTGCGCGTGTTGAAGGCTGTAATCGATTCGCTGCAGGCGGTGCCTGACTGCATTGAACTGGAACTGGGCAGCGGCGAGCATCTGCGCGCGTCGGCGGAGTTGTTTCGTGGATTCGGATTTGCTCCGGTACTCGCAGACCTGGTGACGTTCGTGCGCGAGGTTTCGACCACCGCGATGGTCAGCGAGTCGACGCGTGAGTCACTACTCGATGACAATAGGCAATAGACTTTTTCAGGGGAGTGCGCAAAGCCCAATTGATATCCGCGAAACACGCCATCGCCCGCCCCCGAAGGGGGCGGGCGCTGGCGTGTTTCGCGGGTTTCATCAATTGGATTTTGAGCATTCCCGACTTTTTCAGGCAGTCCCTGGCTTCAACGATATGAATTCAACCATCGCGTTCCTGTGAGCGCACAATGATGGAATATGGGTAACTAACGTGACTTGCTACCTTAGCTGGATTTTGGCCATTTCCGACGAGCGCCGCGGCTCGCGCCGGCGTCGCCCGGGGCGACGCGCCTCTGGCGCTGTGCCCCGGGCTGAGATGCGGCCGCCTCTGCGAGGCTGCGGGTTGATTCCCCGCGGCGGACTGCGCCTCCGGCGCTCATGCCGGACGAAAAAGTGCCTGAAGCGCGCCCACGTCCCCAGGCCGGACCAGTGGGTCCGGGCGCGGCCTGGGCAAATTCAACGGGGACGCGACGTAGTCGGCGACGTAGTCGCGACCAGACCGAAATTCCGCCTAGGGTGGCAAGTCACGTTAACTACTCAAGCTATCCATTTTCCAGCGCGTTTCGCGGGAAATACTGATTCAGGCCTGAGTAGTTACGAATATGGACAGCCGAGGGCAGCACGAGGAGTTTAAAAGGAATACACAGATGAATAAAACGACGAACAACAGAAATCGAACGAATCGCGCCTGGGTAAGCGTGCTCGGGGCATCGGCGATTTTATTGGCGGCATGCGGGGCGAGTACGAACGACAAAGCGGCGATTCCTTCTCCCGTTGTGGTGCAGACGGAAGTGACGCCGCTTGAATCTCCCTTGGAAAAGGCGGCAGCAGCGGTAGTGGCGGCAACGGTGCCATCGCTGGCTTCGCCGCTGGAATCACCATTGGCTGTAAATATGAAACAGGGCTTGGCTGGAATTGATCGCGTTACGTTGAGCGTGGATGCGGCGGCGCCCCAGACGGTTGCGGCAAAAGTGAAGGGCTATCTGGGAGACGCGTGCACGCAGCTTGGGGCGGTGACGCAGGTGCGCGACGGCAACACGGTTCGTGTGACGGTCGGCACATTGCGGCCGGCGGACCGGATGTGTGCGCAGGTCGTGAAGGATTTCGAGGTCGATGTCGCCGTGGACGCGGCTGGGCTGGCGGCGGGTGAGTACGTCGTCGATGTGAATGGCGTCGCTGCGAAATTCGAGATCGACGCGAACGGGCCGAAGGTGCCGTAGCGGGGCCTGCACAGCAAGGCGCGCAGGAGGGTAGTTGCGGACGCGCCGTGCCCCGCTTTGAACGAGCAGGGCATGACTGTTTTGTGGCAGTAAATTTACTGGCCGCAGTTCGCGTATGTTTCGTCAGTCCTGCGCGGTCTGCTGAACTTTTGGCAGCTGGTCTTCAGGAATTTGCAGGTTGAAGTATTTGGCGAGGATGCGCGCGGCGACCGGGCCTGCGGTGGCCGAACCCTGGCCTCCGTTGTAGAGATAGACGGCCAGGGCGATCTGTGGATTGTCCGCGGGCGCGTATGCGATGTACCAGGCGTGAGTGGGCAGGAACTCTGTGTAGGGCGGGCAGATGCGCGCCTGCTGCGCAAGGTCGTCGCAGTATTCGGCGGTGCCGGTTTTTGCGGCGTATTCGAGGCCCCACTTGGAGAGGCCGGCGCTGCTGGTGGCGGTTCCGCCTTCCTCGTTGACCACGCGCCACATGCCGCGCTGCAGGATTGCCATGTATTCCGCATCGATCGGCACACGCCGCAGCACTTCCGGCTGAAACGGGTGCACGATTTGGTTGCGACTGTCGATCACGTCGCGCACGAGCTGCGGCTGATAGAGCGTGCCGCCGTTGGCGACGACGGCGGCGACGTTGGCCATTTCGAGCACTGTGGCGTTGAGTTTGCCCTGGCCGATGGCGATGTTGTAGTCGTCGCCCTGCGTCCAGATGCCGCCCTGGCGCTGCAGGTTGCGGCTGAAGCTCGCTGGATAGCCGGGAACGTAGGGAATGCCGAGGTCGTAGCTGGATTCGCCGATGCCGAACGCTTCCGCCCATTTGCTCAGCGCATCCGATCCGACGCCGATGATGTCATCAGGTTTGTAGCCGCCGATTGCTTTACGAAAGTATGTGTTGCACGAATTCTTGATCGCCAGCTCGGCGTTCTGCAGGCCGTGTCGTCCGCCGCGCAGACCGATCCAGCAGTAAAACTTCTGGCTGGCGCCTTCCGGGTTGAAGTCGTCGGGCAGGTCGAACACGCCGGGATCGTCGATCAGGGTCGTCGCTTCGACGGAGTCGTTCGTTTCCTGCATGATGGCGGCGGCGGAGACAATTTTGAACGTCGACCCCGGCTGCACTGCTTCCTGGGTGGCGTGGTTGAGCTGCGGCTTATGAATATCGGCATTGAGCGCAGCGAGTTCGTCGGCGGTGATGCCGCGCGCGAACGGGTTGTTGTCGTAGGTGGGAAAACCGACCATGCCGAGAATTTCGCCGGTGTTGGGATTCAGCGCGACGACTGCACCGCGCGGCGCCTTCGACTCGTTCAGGCCATAGCGCAGCGTTTCACTGAGGATATTTTGCAGGCGCAGGTCGATCGTAAGGCGAACGTTGTTGCCGACGGTCGGCGTGACCTCGCGCACCACCTCGATTTCCTCGAACGAAACGTCCACGACCGATTCGCGCACGCCCTTGACGCCGCGCAGCTCTCGTTCGGCGAACGCCTCGATGCCGGTGACGCCGATGCGGTCGTTGTCAATGTCGTAGCGATAGCCGTTGAAGCCGACGTCGACGAGATTTCCGGCGTCACGCTGCAGGCTGTACTGGCGCGCGGTGGTGTCGAGAATTTTTCCTGTGTAGCCGAGGATGGCGCCGAAGAGATCGGTGAACGGATAAATGCGTGAGCCGACAGCCTGCACGACGACGCCGGGCATCAGGAGCGACTGTTCCTGGATGATCTGAGCGGTGTCGCGCGGCACATTTTCGGCGACGACGACCGGCTCGAACGTGCGCCCGGCCAGGCGCGCCTGAAGCACTTTCGTATAGATCTCACCCGCGGTGATGCCCGGCTGATTGACGAGCTGCGCCAGGCGGTTATAGACGGCGATGCGTTCGATGCGCTGCCGAATCACGGCGTCGTTGAGGGCGGTGGCTCCAGCCGTAGTGGTGATGGGCAGGCCGGTGACCGGATTCACCGCATCTTCGTCGTCACTGTAGGTGACCTGACGAATCGGGATGATGGCGATCTGGTAGGAGGGAGCGTTGCGAACGAGCGGCACGCCATTGCGGTCGTAGATCAGGCCGCGCGTGGCGGCGCTGTAGCGCACCACGTTGCTGCGTCGAACGGCTTCGTTCTCGAACTCACTGCGGCGGGTGTTTTGCAGATAAAACAGGCGGCCGCCAAGCGTGAAGAAAATGAGGGTGACGCCGACCATGAGCAGGAGCAGGCGCGTGCGGCCGCCCCGTTCATTGGGTGGGGGCGCGTGGCTGGAGCGGCGCGTGATCGGGAACTCGTCGAAGAGCATCTGGGTGGGAGGTTACCGCAATTCGCTGAGGATTTTGACGGTAGATTTGTCTCACGCAAAGTGGTGAAGAACGCAAGGGGACAGGATTTTTGTAACCGTTCAGGCTTGGTGGAAAAAATCTGCGTTTCGTGGATTCCAAAAACTCGTAACCAACGTGACTTGCTGCCTCAGCTGGATTTTGGCCAGTTCCGACGCGCGCCGCGGCTCGCACCGGCGTCGCCCGGGGCGACGCGCCTCTGGCGACGCGCCCCGGACTGAGATGCGGCCGCCTCTGCGAGGCTGCGGGTTGATTCCCCGCGGCGGACTGCGCCTCCGGCGCTCATGCCGGACGAAAAAGTGCCTGAAGCGCGCCCACGTCCCCAGCCCGGACCACTGGGTCCGGGCGCGGCCTGGGCAAATTCAACGGGGACGCGACGCCGTCGCGACCAGACCGAAATTCCGCCTAAGGTGGCAAGTCACGTTAACTACTCAGGCCGGTCTATTTCTCATTGCGAAACACGCCATTCGTTTCTCTGAAGCTCCCGAAGGGAGGAGGAACGGCGTGTTTCGCGGGTTTCATCAATTGGATTTTGAGCATTCCCGGCTTTGTCTTCACGGCTTCGCGTGAGGTAATTCTTCAGCGGCAGGAGACAGGCATTTTCGCGAGGTTGTATTCGGAATCAGATCTGCTTATACGCGCCGTGCGAAGCGCTCCTGCTCGGCGAGGCGCGTCTTGAGCGGAGCCAGCAGCGCGTATGCGCCGAGAGACAGAAGCGGATTCACGATGAGGAGCGGCAGAATCACGTTGCTGAGGGCGAGTGAGCCGTCAAAGGTGCGCTGGTCGAGTGCGAGCATGACCAGCTGGGTTGCGTGAAAAACGACTGTGGCGAACGCGACCCAGTTGGTGACGCGAAAAAATTCGGCGGGCAGCGGAAAGCGTCCGAGAAGAAATGCGACGATGTTGCCGAGCATGAGGCCGACGGTGTGGGTGCCGAATGGGGCGCTGGTGAAGAGATCGAGCAGCAGCCCGCCGCCGAGGGTCCACACGAATCCCTCTTCGGTGCGAAGAGCGGACCAGGTGCAGGCGGCGATGAGCACCAGATTCGGCCTGGGGAATCCGCCGAGCAGGCGCGGAAGGACCGTGGCCTCGGCGAGTGCGAGGAGAACGAGAGCGACGGCGGCGAAGATGTGTCGGCGCATGAAAGGGAATCCGAGGAGTGGGCGGGAGCTCGCTAGCTCGGCGGGATGAAGCGCAGCACGAAGACGACTTCGAGCCGGCTCAGTTCGGCGCCCGGGCGCACCGTCGCTTCCTTGAGCGTCTCGAGGTCCTTACTGATGACCGTGTCGACTTGACCGACGGCGAGGCCGGGGGGCAGGCCGCCGCCGAGGCCACTGGTAACGATGAAGTCGCCGGGCTGGACGACTTCGGTCTGCAGCACGTTCTGCAGGCGCAGCGTGCCGTCGCTTTGGCCGGCCACGGTGCCGGTCGCGCGTGAGCCGACGAGTTGTACGTTGATGAACGAGGCCGGATCGTTGATCAGCTGTACTTGCGCGGAGGTGGGGCCGATATTGCGCCCGACGCGGCCGATCAGCACGCCTCCACCGCCGATGACAGGCATGCCGGGAACGAGGCCGGCATTGCGCCCGGCATTGATCGTGATGAAGCGCGCGTAGGGGCTCGGGTCGCCGGCGATGACGGCGGCGCACAGGCCGATGTCCGAGCCGACCGGGGGCACGTTCTGGCAGTCCTGACTGCCAAGGCCGATGATGTCTGCGCCGACGAAAGCGAGTGCGGGGTTAGACGCGGCGAAGTTATTCAGCAGCCGCATCTGCTGTAGTTCAGCCTGGTATTCGCGCAGCCGCACGTTTTCTGCCGAGAGTGCAGCCAGCTGCTGCTGGAGTATGAGCATGTCCTGCTGAGAGCCCGCGCCAGTCGTCAGCGGTTTGAGTGCACCTTCGAACAGGCGGACGACGGTTGTTGCCAACGCTTCCACCGGCCGCAGCAATCGTCCGACCGGGCTCTGCCACAGCCAGCCGGGCGCGGCCAGGCTGAGGAGCAGGACGAGGACGGCGATGCCGATGGCAATCGACGGCACCAGCGGCGAGCCGGAGCGTTGGCGGTTCATGGAAGGTTTACTGTGTCAGATCAGGCGATTCGGCGCACGCTTGTGGTCGGTGCAGCTTGAGATGTGGAATTGCGCTCGAGGCCGACGAGCACCGGCGCGAGTTCATCGAGCTTCTCGAGCACGGCTTCTGCGCCGCGCGCGACGCAGGTGAGCGGATCTTCAGCGATCCACGTATGGATATTGGTTTCGTCGGCGATGCGTTCGACGAGCCCCTGCATCAGTGCGCCGCCGCCGGCCAGTGCGATGCCGGCCTCCATCAGGTCGGCGATCAGTTCTGGGGGTGTTTCGTCGAGGGTGGCGCGCACCGTTTCGACGATCGTGCTGATCGAATTCGAGAGCGCTTCGCGGATTTCAATCGACGACACTTCGACCGCTTCGGGCAGGCCAGTGACGAGGTTGCGGCCGCGCAGTGTCATCGTTTTTTCTTCCGGCAGCGAATATGCCGACCCGATTGCGATCTTGACTTTTTCGGCCATGCGCTCGCCAATCAGCAGGTTGTACTTCTGGCGGGCGTAGTTAATGACGTCCTCGTCCATTTCGTCGCCGGCCACGCGGATGGAGCGTGAAACGACGATGCCGCCGAGCGAGAAGACGGCGACTTCGGTCGTGCCGCCGCCGATGTCCACGATCAGGCTGCCCTGGGCCTCCATAACAGGCAGGCCGGCGCCGATGGCTGCGGCCATCGGTTCTTCGATCAGGAAGGCCTCACGCGCGCCTGCGGATCGTGCGGCATCGTAGACGGCGCGCTTTTCGACTTCGGTCACACCGGATGGGATGCCGATGACGACGCGCGGGCGCGGCACGTTCAGAAAGTTTCGGCTGTGCGCTTTTTCGATGAAATAACGCAGCATTGCCTCAGTGACCTCGAAATCCGAGATCACTCCGTCACGCAACGGTCGGATAGCCACGATACGCGCTGGCGTGCGTCCGACCATTTCCTTGGCTTCTGCACCGACGGCTTTCACCTGACGCGTCTTACGATCGATTGCTACCCACGAAGGTTCGTTGATCACGATTCCTTTGTTGCGGACGGCAACGAGCGTATTCGCAGTACCCAGGTCTATGCCCAGATCGAGCGAGAAGAGACCGAGCATTCGGTCGATGATGCTAGGCATTCAAATCCTCTGAAAAACCTTGCGCAGGGCGGTTGTTGCCGAGAACCCGCGCGGCGCTATTATAGGCGATACAGTATGAACAACTTTGAAGCATCTCGTTCTGACGTGTCGGTCCTCACTTTTGTCGGCGGCGGGGCGATGGGTGAGGCGATTTTGAAGGCATTGTTGCAGCAGGCTGTGCTCACGCCTGCGCAGATTCGGGTTTCCGAACCGGACGAAGGACGGCGCACGGTGCTGCAGGATCGCTACGGCGTCGGCGTGTTCACCGATAACGCGGCCTGCGTGGCTGGGGCGAGCGTGGTGGTGCTGGCGGTCAAGCCGCAGGTGGCACCCATGGCCATGGCGGAATTGCGCAGCGCGCTGTCGCCGGACAGCCTGGTATTTTCGATCATGGCCGGCGTGACGATCGCGGCGATGCGCGCTGCACTGCACGAAACGCAGCCGGTGATCCGCACGATGCCGAACACGCCGGCGCAGATTGGCATGGGAATGACGGCGTGGCTGCCGACGGACAACGTCCGCCCGGAGCAGATTGTGCTGGCGCGGCGCATGCTTGCTGCGATGGGCGAGGAAGTGCAGGTCGCGAGCGAGAGCTACATTGATAAGGCGACGGCGATTCATGGCTCCGGGCCGGCGTACGTGTTCTTGCTGCTCGAGGCCATGATCGACGCAGCGGTGCATCTTGGGTTCATGCGCCCGGTCGCCGAGCGACTGGTGATGCAGACGTTCCGTGGTTCGGTCGAATATGCGCGGCAGTCGCCCCTGCACCTGGCGGCGCTGCGCAATCAGGTGACGTCTGCCGGCGGCACGACGGCTGCCGGGTTGTATGAGCTGGAGAAGGCCGGTGTGCGAACTGCCCTTGCCGACGCGCTGTGGGCGGCCTATCGGCGCAGCGAAGAACTGGGCAAGTGACGGCCGCGACGGAAAGCGACCTGACTGCTGCCACGAAATATCAAC
The DNA here is from genome assembly GCA_964201495.1 of Chloroflexota bacterium. GTDB lineage: Bacteria > Chloroflexota > Anaerolineae > J036 > Brachytrichaceae > CANJQH01. The sequence goes on from CAXNFZ010000002.1 coordinate 14,688, forward strand.
TTCGGCCCGAGTCGTTGCTGGGAGAGACGAACCCCAGATAGAGTTCGCGAATCATGGATTTCTCCACTTATGGGTTCGTCACTCGCGAGCCTTCGAAGCTGACTTCGCTCAGGGCAGGTTGAGCTCAAGCGCTTCTACGCGCACGATGGAGTCGCGGATGTGCACGTGCCAGTGCACGAAGCTGCGCGGGCCGATCTGGGCGGTGGTGGAGAAGCTCGTCGTGGGAAGCAGTGTGTTTTGTGCGGGGGGAAGTTGTGCAGCGATGAGCGTTGGCGCGGTGAGCGTCGGGTTGGCTCCGCGCGCGACAGTGAAGGCCACGCGCAGCGGGGTGAGGCGCAGTTCTCCCTGGCCGATCGTTTCGCTGTAGGAAGCGCTTGGCCATGGAACCGACGTGGTCGGCAGTTCGAACGTGAGTGGCTGGCTCAGGCCGAGTCGATCGAGCGGGTCCCAGGAAAACTGTTCCGGCGTCGTTCCATAGAGCCATGGCAGCAGCGAACCGGGTTGGTAGAGCGCCTGGGTGGTGCGGTTCAGCAGCGGGGCGTTGCGCGCGTTGCTGAGGGAGTCCCAGGTTTCATCGAGTCGATTCGGATCGTAGGCAGGCGAGCTGGCGATGGCGAGCACGGCGCCTGTGCGTGCATCGATGGTGACGGCGGCGCCGTGATGCCCGGCGAGCGCTGCGGCTGCGGAGCTCAGTTCGTGACGATCGAGCGTGGTGGTGAGTGTGCTGCCGACTTGCGGGTGATGCAGCAGCACGTCGAAGGCGGTTCGGCTGCCGCGCAACGACGCATCTGCCCATGCTTCCAAACCACCGGCGCCGTAGCGCAAGCTGTAATAGCCGATGGCGTGCGCCGCTTCGGGAAGGCGATACGTGCGCAAAAATACTGTGCGGCCCTCGATGCTGTCGGCGGGAATGCTGGCGGCGAGCACGAGGCCGTCGCTGGTCAGAATTTCGCCGCGCTGTACGGTGCGTTCGTCATCGATTCGGCGCGGATTATCGCTGCGCGCGGCTAGTTTGGGGGCGCGCACGAGCATGACTGCGCTGGTCCACACGGCGAGGATGGCGAACAGGATGAGCGAAGCTGCGGCTGTGCGGCGCTGGGGAATTGGCAGAGGCGCGTCGAATGGCGCGTCGCCTGCGGGCGGCGACGCATCGGCGGAAAGGCGGAGCAGCAGGCCGATCGATACCATCCATGCCAGCAGCGAGCTTCCGCCGTAGCTGACGAACGGTAACGTGACACCGGTGAGCGGCAGGAGCGCCAGATTTCCGCCGACGATGACGGTGACCTGAATGGCGAAGGAGGCGGCAATTCCGCCGGCGAGCAGGCGAGCGTATGGTGAGCTGCCGATGCGCCATGCGCGCGCGCAGAGCAGGGCGAATATCGCGAGCATGACCAGTGCGCCGAGCAGTCCGAATTCTTCGGCGACGGCGACGAAGGGAAAGTCTGTGTGGACTGCCGGCACGTAACCGGGGCTGCCCTGACGCAGGCCTGTGCCGAACACGCCGCCGGATGCGGCAGCGATGAGGGACTGGATGATTTGGAATGAGCGGCCCTGCGGATCAATGTTTGGGTTGAGCCATGTATCGATGCGCGTGGCGACGCGCGCCGAGAGCGCATAGCCGGCGGCGCCGGCGCATGCGAACGCGGCGACGAGCACGACGGGGATGCGGGTGCGGCCGGTGGCGAGATAAAGCATGGCTGCGAACGAGAGCAGCAGCAGCGCCGCAGCGCCGAAATCCTGCTGTGAAGCCAGCAGGCCGACGGCGGCGAGCCACATGGCCACCGCGGCCGCCCGCGCGCCGGGGGGCGAAACGTGTGCGGGTTCGGCGAGAAAGGCAGCCCAGAATGCGACGAGCAGCAGGCGCAGCAGTTCACTGGGCTGAAAGAAAAAAGAACCGAGTGAGATCCACAGGCGTGCTGGCCCGCCGGATGGGTTGACGCCGAACGCGATGGTGGCGGCGAGCAGCGCAAAGGCGATGCCGAGCCACGTGTATTTCAGAGTGCGCAGCCAGCGCAGTTTGTCATGGCCGGCGGCGATCAGGCCGAGAGCGACTGTGCCGACGCAGACGGTGATCATCCAGCGCGCGACGAAATTCGGCGCCACGCGCGTGAGGACAAGTGATCCCCAGGCGAGCAGCACGATGGTGAGGGGAAGAAGCAGCGCGTCGTGGCCGGGCGCGGCACGCGCGAGATGCACATGCAGGAGAAGAGCGCAGATGCTCAATACTGCTTGAGCGGCAGCGGCGATCAGTGATCCCGACTGCAGCCAAAGCGAGAGCGCGCCGATCCAGCCGAAGGCCAGCGCAGCAGCCAGCAGCACACGCTCGTGCGAGGCAGTGGAGGTGAGGCGCGTGCGGATCACTGCGAAATTGTACGGGGTTGGAGGCGGAGAGAGTGGAGACGCGAACTTTTCAGCGCGCTCTGCCCCAGATGTGTCCTCCTTTCTCCGGACGCACCCTCACCCCTGTTCCCTCGTGAGGGACGCACCCGAGGTGTGAGAGCGCAGCGCCTCACTCTTTCAGTGCGCCGTGCGCTGTGCGGGTTCAACGTATGTCACAGCTTTGGCCGCGAGCTGTTCAGGGAATATGGAGTGCTGCCGGATTCCGCGTCTTTGTCATGTGTTTGCACATCACGTGTTCACGGGCTGTATGTCATATCCATGTCATGACATTTATGCGATGGCTCATCGAACGGACTTGCCATAATTTTGCGAATGACGATGCGCCGGCACTTCTGCGATGTTCCTGCCACCCCACTCCGCTGGGGATGGGGGGATCGTCTTTGCGCAGCGCATTTCGCCATGATCATGTTTGGCCTGGTGGCGCTGGTGGGGCCGGCACACGGTGCAGGGGCGATGCTCCTTGCGGTCGGGCTGGTAGCGGTAATGTGTCTGGCTGTGCATGGTGCACTGCTCGTCGGCAGCTACGCATGCATGCGCATGTGGAGTGCAGTCGAGGTGTGGATCTTGCCGTGCGTGGCGCTGGTCGACGACATGCTGCTTTTCCTGCGGCGTGCCAGCCAGCTGGCAGGAGCGCCGCCTGCGGCAGAGTCGTGGCAAATCATTTTTCAAGTTCGCACCGGAGGTGAGAGCGGTAACGCTTTCGCCTCCGCTTATTTTTCCGGAGGAGAAGCGTGTCCATAAATTTTCGTCGTTCGCCCGATAGCGCAGCAAGCGCTGATATGGTGCCCGCCCTGACCACTGCGCGGCTGGTGCTGCCCAAGATTGGTGTTGCTTACCTGTTCGTGATGTTGTTGAGCGTGTTCAACCGCGTCATGATCAACGAGCTCAAAATTGCTGCGGCGCTGGTGGGTCTGATGTACCTGACCTACAACGCGATGAATATTCTGCAGGTGAGCACGGGTCGCTTTGCAGATCGCCGTGCATGGTTCGGCTATCGCCGCACGCCGATGATGATTGTCGGCCTGATGATTTCGGCGTTGGCGCTGCTGCCGCTGCCGCACGCAGCGGTGGCATTTTCGCGCGGTGATTCGCTTGCACTGGTCGGCATGTTTTTATGCATGGCCGGTTTCGGCATCGGCTTCGCGATGAACGGCGACTCGCAGAACACGCTGATCGCTGAGCTGACGGAAGGCAAGCGCAATCGACCGGGTGTGGTCAGCGCGGTCTGGCTGTTTCAGCTGGTGGCGATCGTCGCCAGCGGCATCGTCACTTCGATTCTGCTGCAGAGCGCGGAGATCGCCGCCGGTGCGGCGAAGGATTGCACGACCGCAGCTTGTCAAGCAATTCGCAGCCAGGTGGCGATCGATATGATGCCGCGCTTCTTTCTGGCTGGCCCGATCGTGTGCCTGATCGGGCTGCTTGGTGTGCTTGGGCTGGAGAAGCGAATTCAGCCGGATCAGGTGCGGATGCTGCAGGCGCGGCCGGCGCTGAACCTGCGCCAGGCCTACACGCGCATCTTTCGCAACGAGCAGACGCGCGTGTTCTTCTTCTTTATCGTGACGTCTATTTTTGGACTCTTCCTGCAGGACAATATTCTTGAACCGTTCGGAGCGGACGTGTTCGCGCTGCCTGCTTCGGCGACGGCGCGCTTTCAGAGCACGATGGGCGGCGCGACCATTCTCGCGATGCTGATCGTCGGCATCTTCGCCAGCCGCCGGCCGATCGCCAAGCGCACGATTGCCAACTTTGGCGCAGCAGTCTCCGCCGCCGGCTTCGTGTCGCTGATGTTGTCGGCGCTGCTCGGCCTGGAGCCGCTGCTCTATGCCGGCATGATCATCCTCGGTGTTGGCATGGGTGCGTTCAACATCGGCGCGCTGAGCATGATGATGGACATGACGATCCCCGGCGAGGCTGGTTCGCTCATGGGCGCGTGGGGCATGGCGCAGGCGCTCGCCAACGGGTGGGGCCAGTTCGTCGGCGGCGCGATGCGCGATGTCGGCATCAGCCTGACGGGAAACTTCGCACTCAGCTATTCGGCCATCTTTGCTGTCTCGGTCACGATGTGCGTGATTGCGATCAACCTGATGGCGCGCGTCGACGTGCAGCGCTTCCGCAGCATGACGCGCGAGCAGCTGGGCATGACGCTGGGTGAGGCGTAGGGATGAGCGAAAAGAGTGACAAGGGCGCGACCCAGTCGACGTCTTTTCCGTTTGCTGCGATCGTTGGACAGGAGGAGATGAAACAGTGTCTCCTCCTGAACGTGATCGAGCCCCGCATCGGCGGCGTGATGGTCATGGGGCATCGCGGAACGGGAAAGAGCACCACGGTGCGGGCCCTCGCCGATGTGCTGCCGTTGATCACTCGTGTGGCTGGTGATGCGTACAACCGAGCGCCGGATGATGCATCTGCCGAAGAATCTGCGCCGAGCACGTCACGTGTGAAGACGGAGAAGATTCCGGTTCCGGTCATCGACCTGCCGCTGGGCGCTACGGAAGATCGTGTGTGCGGCACGATCGATATTGAGGCAGCGCTGACGCAGGGTGAGAAGCGTTTCGAACCAGGCCTGCTGGCGCGCGCCAATCGTGGTTTTCTTTATATCGATGAAGTGAACCTGCTCGACGATCATCTCGTCGACGTGCTGCTCGACGTCGCGGCCAGCGGCTGGAACGTTGTGGAGCGCGAAGGCGTCAGCATCAAACATCCGGCGCGATTCGTGCTGGTGGGCAGCGGAAATCCTGAAGAGGGTGAGCTGCGGCCGCAGCTGCTCGACCGCTTCGGCTTCTCCGCACAGATCACGACGATCACCGACCTCGCGTCGCGGGTCGAGATCGTGAAGCGCCGCCGCGAGTACGACGCCGATCCGGCTGCGTTCGCGGCGCGCTGGGAGAAAGAGCAGGTTGCGCTGCGGCGGCGCATTCAGCGCGCGCGCACGGCGCTGCCGGGCATTGCGGTGCCCGATGAAACAGTTGTGTTCGCCGCCGAGCTGTGCATGAAGCTCAGCATCGACGGCCATCGTGGCGAGCTGACGCTGATTCGCGCCGGTTCTGCCTATGCTGCGTTCCAGTCAAAAAAACAGGTGACCTATGACGACATACGAGCAGTCGCGCTCAGTGCGCTTCGACATCGCCTCCGCCGCGACCCGTTGGATGCGACGGGCTCAGACGAGCGGATTCTGGAAGCGCTTCGACATTGAATTCTGGCGCATGCTGTCCGGCCGATAAATTTCAGCTTGCCGGCGGCACGGTGATGGCTCGATCAAACTCGACGCAGGTACGGAGCGATATGCAGTTCACGGATATTGTTGGCCTCGATGCGGCAAAGCAGGCGTTACTGCTGCTGGCAGTCGATCCCACACTGGGCGGCTGCGCAATGGCTGCGCCTGTCGGCAGCGGCAAGAGCACGCTGGCGCGTGCGTATGCGACGCTGCAGCCGGCCGGCTCACCGTTCGTGGAACTGCCGGTAAACATCACCGAGGATCGGCTGCTCGGTGGGCTGGATCTCGAAGCAACGCTGGCGACGGGTCGGCGTGTCGTGGAGCGGGGCGTGCTGGCGGCGGCGCACGGCGGTGTGTTGTACATCGATGGGCTGAATCTGCTGGACGGCGCAATTGAAGCGGCGCTCATCGAGACGCTGGCGACTGGCGCTGTGCGCGTCGAGCGTGAAGGGCTGAGCGCGCAGTTCCCGGCGTCGTTCGTACTGCTTGCGACGTATGACCCGGCCGAAGGTGATGTGCGCCGCGGCCTGCTCGATCGCATTGCGCTGATCTCTCCGTTCACGTCGAACGGTGACGCGCGCGCGCGCGCCGAGGTGGTGCGCCGTTCGCGAGCAGCAGGTTCTGATGGCACGGAGGCGGCAATGCTGCGTGCGCTGATCGTCAGTGCGCGCGAAATTTTGTCGCGCGTGCACATGCGCGATGAGCAGATTCATGGCCTGGCGCAGGCGGCGCTCAGCCTCGGCGTCGAAGGCAATCGCGTCGACGTGTTCGCGGTGAAGGCGGCTCTGGCGAGCGCGGCGCTGGCCGGCCGACTCGACGTCGACGACGACGATTTGAAAATCGCCGCGCGACTGGTGTTGATGCCGCGTGCGACGCGCATGCCCGAATCCGATGCGCAGGATCAGCCGCAGGAACCGCAGCAGCAACAGCAGCAGGCGGAGAACGAGCGCAACGATGCGCCCGACGATTCGACGCCGCCTGAGCAGACGCAGGAGCAGCAGCCGGAACAGATCGAGGCGCTGCTGCTGAGCGCAGTGGCAACCGAGCTGCCGGCGGATGTGTTGAGCCTGCCGTTTGCAATGCAGCGGCGCGGCCGCAGTGGTTCGCGCGGCGCGGCTCTGAATAACCGGCGCGGCAAATTCGTGCGGGCAATCGAAGCCGCACCGCGCGGCAATCGCATCTCGGTGCTGCATACACTGATGGCCGCTGCTCCATGGCAGAAAGTGCGCACTGCGGTGCGCGGTGGTGCGGCCGTGCACATCGAAAAATCCGATGTGCGCGTCAAGCGCTACCGCGACAAGGCAGGCACGGTGTTTATCTTCGTGGTGGATGCCAGCGGTTCTATGGCGATCAATCGCATGCGTGAGGCAAAGGGTGCAGCGGCGCGTTTGCTGCAGAACGCCTACGTGCATCGTGACCAGGTGGCGCTCGTGGCGTTCCGTGGTGCGGCTGCGCAGGTGCTGTTGCCGCCGTCGACGAGCGTGGAGCGCGCCAAGCGTGAACTCGATGTCATGCCGACCGGCGGCGGCACGCCGCTCTCGTCTGCCTTGTGGACGGCGTGGCAGGTGGCGAAGCAGGCGCGTTCGCGCGGGATCCTTCAATCGTCGCTGGTGCTGATGACCGATGGGCGTGCGAACGTGGCGCTCAGCGCCGAGGCGCAGGGCAATCGTGAGCGCATAAACGAAGAGGTGCAGCAGATCGCGGCGATGCTGCGCGCCGACGGTGTGGCTTCCGTAGTGATCGATACGCAGGCCGGGTATTTGTCGCGCGGTGAAGCACCGAAGCTGGCGAAGCATCTGGGCGGCCGCTACGTGTATCTGCCGAACGCGCGCGCCGAGCAGATTGCTCAGCAGGTGCTGTCCAACGCATGAATTCATTCACTGCTCGACATTGGAGTGATGCGAGAACGAACATGAAAGTAAAAACCAACATCGTCGCAATCGTCGGCCTCGAGCATTTCAATGCGCGCGTATGGGACACCGTGCGTGCTGAACTGGATGTGCACGCTTCGGTGCGTCACTACACCGAGTTCGAGCTCGATCAGAAATCGCCCGAACTGGCGCAGGCGATTGGTGAAGCCGACTGCCTGTTCGTCAGCATGGTCAACTTCAAGGAACAGGCGGACTGGCTGCGCGAGCAGCTGGCGCAATCGCAGGCTGCGACGGTTTTTGCATATGAGTCCATGCCTGAGGTGATGGCGCTCACGCACGTCGGAGACTACGTGGTGAGCGGCAGGGGCGGCATGCCGGAGCCGCTCAAGAAAATCGTGCGGCTGCTGGTGAATGGGCGCGACGAGGATACGCTCTACGGCTACACGAAGCTGATGAAGATGATGCAGACCATGATGAAGTTCATGCCTGACAAGGCACGCGACTTCAAGAACTGGATGCAGGTCAATATTTACTGGAATCATCCGCTGCAGCAGAACGTCACGAGCATGTTCAAGCTGATTCTGCGGGAGTACTTCGGCACGAAAGTCGACGTGCCGCCGGTCGTCGAAGTTCCGACGATGGGTCTCTATCATCCGAGCGTGCCGGACTTCTTCCGCGATATTCGGTCGTATCGCGACTGGCAGAAAAAGAATCGGAAGGCGAAAACATCAGCGAAACAAGCAGCAAAGCCGAAGGCGGCGCTGCTGTTCTTCCGCAAGCATCTGATGCAGGAGCGCACGTATATCGATGACGCGATCCGTGCGCTGGAAGCGAATGGCATGGACGTGCTGCCGATTTTCGTCAGCGGCATCGAGGGTCATGTCGTCGTGCGGGAATGGCTGATGAAGGAAGGCATCGACGTGCTCATCAGCATGATTGGATTTGCGCTGGTGGGCGGACCCGCCGGGAGCACCAAAGCTGGCCAGCACAAGACTGCGGCAGAGGAAATTCTCCGTTCGCTCAACGTGCCCTACATCGTGGCGCAGCCGCTGTATGTGCAGAATCTGGAATCGTGGGCGCAGAACGGCGTCGGCGCAATGCAGAGTGCAGCGCTGTATGCACTGCCCGAAATGGACGGTGCGGTCGATCCGGTCGTGCTCGGTGCGATCGATGACGGGAAGTTCGTCACTGTGCCGGACCGTTTGGCGCGTTTATCGCACCTGGCGCTCAAGTGGGCTCAGCTGCGCCACACGGCCAATCGCGAGAAGAAAGTTGCGCTGGTGGTGTATGACTATCCGCCTGGCCTTGGGAAGAAAGGCACCGCGGCATTGCTGGATGTGCCGCGCAGTTTGTTGAGCATGCTGCGGCGTCTGCAGCAGGAAGGCTACGAGGTCGGCGCGTTGCCTGAGAACGCAGAGCAGCTCATGCACATGCTCGATGAAGCGACCGATGTGCAGAAGTCGGAGTACAACGTGCGCGGCGGTCTGCCGGGTGCGCGCGTTACCGCGCAGGAATATTCGGCGTGGACCACGCTGCGAGAGCGCGAGCGCGTCGACGCGCGGTGGGGCAGCTTTCCGGGAGAAATTTCCCCGGCTGGAAAAGATGCTGTGTATCTGGGCGGGCTGCAGTTTGGCAATGTGTACATCGGCGTGCAGCCGCGCATCGGCGTGACGGGTGATCCGATGCGTCTGTTGTTCGACAAGGAGAACACGCCGCATCATCAGTATTTGGCGTTCTATCGCTGGCTGTCGCGCGGCTTCGGGGCGCAGGCGCTCGTGCACATCGGAATGCACGGTTCTGCAGAATGGATGCCCGGGCTGCAGCTCGGTGCGATGCAAACGTGCTGGCCGGATGCGCTGCTCGGTGAGATTCCCCATCTCTACGTGTATCCGATGAACAATCCGAGTGAATCGAGCATTGCGAAGCGTCGCGGCTATGCCACGATCATTTCGCATGCCGTGCCGCCGATGGCGCGTGCCGGTCTCTACAAGGAGCTGGCGGCGCTGCGCGAGATGTTGACCGACTATCGCGAGACCGGCGGAAAGGGCGACGCGCTCGAAGTGCTGGCCGAGTCGATCGAACGCAAGGCGGCGCTGGCCGGGCTCGACAACGATTGCCCGCGTCGCGACGGCGAACGGTTCGGCGACTATGTCAGCCGGCTGTATGCCTATGTGCGTGAGCTGGAAGCGCGGCTCATCACCAATGCGCTGCACAGCTTCGGCGAGGCGCCGCCGATTGAATCGCAGGTGATCACGGTGACCGAGGCGCTCAAATCGCGTGGCAATGGGCACTCACTCGGCAGCGTCATGCTGCGCAACGCAGGCGGGTGGGACGACTACCGCGGCTACGGTGATCTGGCGTCGCGCGCCCGGCGTGGTGAAAACGCTGCGGTGGAAATGCGCGAACGCGTCGACGAGAGCGCGCGCGAATTCGTGGAATGGACCGTGTTCGGTCAGAAGCCGCCGGCGCACAGCGCGCTGCTCGCGAACGGCAATCTCGGCGCCGACGCGGACGCACAGGCGCTGGTGCGCGCTGGTCGCGAGCTGGCGCGGCTGCTCTCCGACAATAGCGGCGAGCTCGACGCTCTGGTGAACGGCCTGAGCGGCCGCTACATCGCCCCGGCTCCAGGCGGCGATCTGATTCGTGACGGCGCCGACGTGCTGCCGACGGGCCGCAACCTGCACGCCATCGACCCGTGGCGCATTCCATCTGAGCTGGCGTACGCGCGTGGTGCGCAGGTGGCCGACGCGATTCTGGCGCGGCACTTCGCTGAAAACGGCGCCTATCCGGAAACAGTGGCGCAGGTGCTCTGGGGACTCGACACGATCAAGACGAAAGGCGAGTCCGTGGCGTGCGTGCTGCGCTTCCTTGGGGCGCGGCCGGAATATGACGGGCAGGGCAAGATCAGCCACTACGGCCTGATCCCGCTTGAAGAGCTTGGGCGGCCGCGCGTCGACGTGTTGATGAATCTCAGCCCGATCTTTCGCGACACATTCGAAAACCTGATGGACCATCTGGATCGGCTTGTGCGTGTTGCGGCGCAGGCCGACGAGCCGGTCGACATGAACTTTGTGAAAAAGCATGTCGATGCAGAGCTTGCCAACGGTGTTGGATTTCAAGCTGCGACGGCGCGGCTGTTCACGCAGGCGCAGGGCAACTACGGCACGTACGTCGATGACATGATTGAAGACAGCGCCTGGGAAAAAGATGACGACCTCGACCAGCAGTTCATTCGCCGCAATTCGTATGCCTATGGTGGTGGGCGCGGCGGAGAAAAAGCGCCGGACATGCTCAAGTCACTGCTGGGAACCGTTGGGCGTGTGGTGCAGGAAGTGGACTCGGTCGAATTTGGAGTGGCGGACATTGACCACTACTTTTCGTCGAGCGGCGCACTGCATCTGGCTGCGCGCAAGCGCAACACATCTGCAGACGTCAAGCTGAATTACGTCGAGACCTACACAGCGGACACAAAGATTGAAGACGTCGACAGCGTTTTGCGAGTCGAATATCGAACCAAACTGTTGAATCCGCGCTGGTATGAAGGCATGCTCAAGCATGGGCATTCCGGCGCGACTGAGATCAGTAACCGTTTCACGTACATGCTCGGCTGGGACGCGGTCAGCGGCAGCGTCGATGACTGGGTATACACGCAGTCGGCGCAGACCTACGCGCTGGACCCGGCGATGCGTGAGCGATTGGAGAAAGCCAATCCGCAGGCAATGCGGAATATCGTGGGGCGCCTGCTCGAAGCGAACGGACGCGGCCTTTGGAAGGCCGACGACGACGTGCTCGATCAGCTGCGCGAAATGTATGCCGATCTTGAAGATCGGCTGGAGGGAATCAAAGCATGAGCGTAATCCGAATCAAGACAACGAAAACGACCAAATCAGATCTGCAGTCTACGGTCGATGCCGGGTCGCAGCAAAGCATCCAAGCTGGATCCAGCCTGAATGCGGTGATGTGGTCGCTGATCGTCGGCATTCCGGTGCTTATCGGCGCGGAGATCTGGCTGGTTGCACGGGTATTCGTCCCATGAAAACGCGCGCGATCGTGATTCCGGCGGCGCACACCGTCGAAATGCGCGATGTAGAGCTGAAGCCGCTCGGTGGAGATGACGTGCTCGTGCGCACGCGCCTGACATCGATCAGCGCCGGCACCGAGCGCATGCTGCTGCAGGGCGTGATGCCGCATCCGATGCTGCAGTTTCCCGTGGTCCCCGGCTACGAAACGGTGGGCGAAGTCGTCGACGCTGGCGCGAATGTGAGTGAGTGGATCGGCCGGCGCGTCTATGTTGGCGGCAACTACGGATTCATCGGGGTGAACCCGGCGTTCGGCGGTCAGAGCGCGCATATCGCCGCGCCGGCGTCGCATGTGACCGCAATCGATGGGCTGAGCGACGAGCAGGGCGTGATGCTTGCGCTGGCGGCCACGGCGCTGCACGGCGTCGACGTCGGCGCAGTCGCAGAGGGCGCGCGAGTGCTGGTGTTGGGCCAGGGCGTGGTCGGTCAGCTGGCGGCGCGCTTCGCGCGTGCGCGCGGTGCGCATGTGACGGTGACCGACAAGGTTGCAGCGCGGTTGCGCCTTGCAGAAGCCGACCTCATCGTCGATGCGAATGCGCCACCGGAGAACTTTGCGAAGGCGCAGTTCGACGTATTGATCGACGCGACCGGAAAGATGGAAGCGATCGCGCCGGTGTTGATGAACGTGAAGAAAGGTGGGCGCGTTGTGCTGCTCGGTTACTACGACAAAGTAGTGCTGCCATATCAGCCGCTGTTCCTGCGTGAGCTCACGCTGGCGAGCAGCTCGCAGTGGGCGCCGGGAGACCTGGTGCGGGCGAGAGATGCCATCGCGTCCGGCGCGGTCGATGTGCGGCCGTTGCTGACCCATCGCATGCGCGCGGTGCAGGCGCGCGAGGCATTCGATGCTGCGTTCGAGAATCCGGAATGCGTCAAGATGATTCTGGAGTGGGATCGGGAATCCGAATCGGATTCGGAGCGGGGTAAGGCATGAAGCTGATCGAATACGACGATGCACCCCCGGAAGTGCGTGAGGTGTACGACGACATACGACGCACGCGCAATACTGAGTACATCAATCACCTGTGGAAGGTGATCGCGGTGCATCCGCCGACGTTGAAGCGCACGTGGGAGGAAGTGAAGGCGGTCATGGGTGCGCCTGGCAGCCTGGACTCGCTCACGCGTGAGCTGATTTACATTGCGGTGAGCGTGACCAACAACTGCGAGTACTGCATCGGATCTCACAGCGCGGCGGCGCGGGTGAAAGGCATGGACGACGCGATGTTCGGCGAACTTATGGAGATCGTCGCACTGGCGAACAAAACGAACCGGCTGGCCATCGGCTACCGGGTGGAACTGGACGAGCGCTACAAGTAGCAGGCAAACTGGAGAAATACATGACACCAAGAATGATCGCGATCTACGGAAAGGGTGGCATCGGAAAGAGCTTCTTCACCGCTAACCTGAGCGCGAAGATGGCGCTGAAGGGACACCGCGTGATGCAGCTCGGCTGCGATCCGAAGCATGACAGCTGCAATGCCTTGTTCGATGGCCGCAGCCTGCCGACCATCGGCGACCAGTGGCGTCTGTTCAAAGACACCGGCCGTGAGCGAGAGCTCGGTGTGCAGAACCTGATTTTCAAGACCGACGTTCTTGGGCGCGCGCCGATCTATGGTGCCGAGCTCGGCGGCCCGGAAGTTGGGCGCGGTTGTGGTGGGCGTGGCATTTCGTTTGGCTTCGGTCTGCTCGAAGAGCGCGGCATGGCCGACTGGGCGCTCGACTACATCGTGATGGACTTTCTCGGTGACGTTGTGTGCGGTGGCTTCGCTACGCCCATCGCCAAGAGCCTGGCCGAGGAAATCGTCATCGTCGCGTCGCATGACCGCATGAGCTTGTATTCGGCGAACAACATTGCTCGTGCAGTGAACTACTTTCAGGCCATGGGCGGCCGCACGCGCGTGATCGGCATGGTGCTGAACCGCGACGATGGCTCTGGCGTCGCTGAACGCTTCGCTGAGCGCGTGGGACTGCCGATTCTGCTGAAAATTCCGTTCAGCCCGCCGGCGCGCATCCTCAGCGATCGCTGCAAGCTGCTCTTCGAGATGCCGGAAATGGACTCGCTGTTCGATCAGTTCGTCAACAAAATTCATCGTCGCGACTACACGGTGCCTGATACGGTTACGCCGCTCGAATACGACGAATTTCTCGACGTCTTCGGTGCAACCGAACCTCCCGGGGTGCCGCCGGGCGCATCGATGGACGAACTGATGGGCCGCACTACAACCGTCGTTCAGGGCGTCGACCTCAACAGTCAGGAATACTCCGAAGATGCGAAACTCGTCGTGCGCCGCATCATGCAGGAAATGGGCATGACCGTGACGCAGCTCGTGGAGGAACCGGAGCGTGGTGTTGTGGTCACGAGTGAAGAAGGCTGGGAGGCGATTTTCGGCGATCCGCGCCACGAGACCGACGCCAAAATTGCGATCCTGTCTGCACTGAGCCACAGTGGTGAATCGTTCAAGATGGCCGACCTGCGCTACACGGCTGCGCCGTTCTACGCCTGATGGTTCGCTGTTAAATTTTTAGTCTGGCATCTCCTGCGAGATACGCGATTTCGTAACTACTCAGGCCAGCCAGTTTTCCAACGCGAAACACACTATACCTTCCCCCTTCGGGGGAAGGAATAGTGTGTTTCGCGGGAAATATTAATTTGGACCTGAGTAGTTATGCGATTTCCAGCTTGCAGAGCAGGGAATCGTGTGTTTTGCTGTGAGAGGTTGACTGGCCCGAGGAGCTGCATTTTCATCGATGTCGAGCTATCCACTTTCCCTGGCGCTTCAAAATTTTATGCCGGTGCTGCTCAGTGCTGCAGCGCTGTGGAATTTTGGGCGCATGCTGGCTCGTGATGGCGCGACCAGTGCAGCCGCGGCATCGATTGCGATGCTGCTGATCGTGCTTGGTGGCAGCATGAAAGCATTTTGGAAGCTGTTGATGTCGATGTGGAATATCGATGTGCCGCTGCTGAGCGTTGCATTGTTTCCGCTGATCGCGCCCGGGTTCGCCCTGCTTGCGCTGACGGTGCTGCGTGTGCGTGCATCGCGCGCGAAGCTGGCAATTGCTGCGATCGTGGCAGTGCTGCTGGGTTCAGCTGTGTCGGCTACGGCCGGCGTGACGATGTGGAAGATGCCTTTGCTGACGCTGTTGACGACAGCCATGCTGGCGTGTGCAATTGGTCTGGTGCGTCGCGCGCGCGCGGAACGCGATTCGCTTTCGACAGTGCTTGTGTTGACCTGCACGTTGACCAGCTTTGGCCTGAGCGGAATTGCAGCTGCTGGAGCAGGCAGTTTGTCGCTGCAGTGGACAGAACAAATCGTGAGCACGCTGGGCGCCTCTGCCCTGCTTTGGGCGGCGTGGCGCATGCGTGCCGCGGCCGCGGAGAAAATCATATGACGATGACTGTACCGGAAGGAAATCTCATCACCCCTGACCTGATCTCGACCACGTCGAAGCCCGGGTCGCCTGCAGCTGCGCAGGGCGCAGCTCTGCCGACGCATTCGGTCGATCCGGAAAATAATCTGACGCCGCAGTCGATGTGCCCGGCGTTTGGCAGTCTGCGCGTGCTCATGCGCATCGACGGTCTGCAGACGGCCATGGTGACCGACACGGGATGCTTGTACGGATTGAGCTTCGTTTCGCATTTTTATGCTTCGCGCAAATCCATCGCGGCGCCCGAACTCGGCACCAAAGAACTTGTGGCCGGCAACGTTGCCGAAGCTGCGATCGCCTCTTGTGTCGAGGCCAGCAAGATGCCGGGCACGAAGCTGATCGCTGCGATTTCACTCTGCGTCGCTGAGACAGCCGGCCTGACCGAGGAAATGATCCCGGCGCAGATCAACGGCATCGACACGATTCTCGTGCGCGTACCGGCGTATGCGATTCACTCTCATCCCGAAGCCAAGGATGTGGCGATCAATGCCATTCTGAAAAAATTCATCGGCGCCAAGGCATTGACCGATGACGGAGTGGAGAAGCCGCTGACGTTCGATGGATCGAACTCAGATGAAGAAGCGCTGCGCCGAAAAGTGATCATGCTCGGCGAAGTATTTCCGGCGGACCCGCTGACGATCGACGCCGTGCTCAAGCGCATGGGCAGCGGGCTCGCCAGCAATTTGCCTTCGCGTAATCTTGACGACTATCGAACCGCCGGCAAGGTTGGCGCGATTGCAGCGCTGCACCCGTTCTACAACGGCAGCGTGGCGACGTTGCGCGCGGCAGGCGTACCGATCATCAGTGGTGCGCCGGTCGGTCCAGAGGCGACCTATGGCTGGATTAAGGGAATGGGCACTGCGCTAAAACTGGACTCAGCCCTGGTGGAGAGTGTGGCAGCAGATGAACGTGACAAGTGTCTCGCCATCCTGCAGCAATTCAATCTTGCTGGTGCCAAGGTGCACGTGTGCGGCTACGAAGGCAACGAGCTGCTCTACGCACGATTGCTGATCGAAGCTGGTGCGCAGGTGCCGTATATCAGCACGTCGATCGGGAAGTCGCTGTACACCGCTGCGGACGAAGCATGGCTCAAGGCGCACGGCACGCGGGAGATCGTGTATCGCAAAGCACTCGAGCAGGATGTGCACGCGCTCGATGTGTACAAGCCTGATCTCGTACTAGGCACGACATCACTGTCGGCGGAGGCGAAGCAGCGCGGCATCCCGGCGATGTACTACACGAACATGCTCTCGGTTCGGCCGCTGTTCCTCAGCGCCGGCCTGGCTGGCACGGTTTCGCTCGTGCGCGGTGCGCTCGAAAATCGG
>CAXNFZ010000003.1:0-30018 GCA_964201495.1 Chloroflexota bacterium
CGCTGGCGAACGCCGTGCTGGGGTGGGGCGTGACGAAGCGCGTGCTGGGAATCGCGCAGAAGCGGCGACTGCCGAAATTCGCTGCGCGCACATTCGAGCGCTGGTGGCGCGGGCGTGGGGGGGCTGCGGAGGTGGCGGGAGCGCAGACCGTAGCGTTGTTCGTGGACACCTTCAGCCGCTACAACCATCCGCAGGTGGCGCAGGCGGCGGTGGCGGTGCTGGAGAAGCTCGGGTATCGCGTGGTGATTCCGGAGTGGCAGTGCTGCGGGCGGCCGTTGATTTCGCAGGGTCAGCCGAAGGCGGCGCTGGAGGGAGCGCGGCGCAACGTGAGTGTGCTGGCGCCGCTGGTGCGGGCGGGGGTGCCGATTCTGGGGCTGGAGCCGAGCTGTGTGAGCGCGTTGAAAGACGATTACGTCGACCTGTTGCCGGGCGAAGATGCGCGGGCAGTGGCGGCGGCGACGTGGGCGATCGAAGACTGGCTGGCGGTGCACGCCGAGTTCGGGGCGGTCGCTATCGATCCGGCGCATGCGCGTGAAGCAGAGATGCTGCTGCACGGCCACTGTCATCAGAAGGCGCTGTGGGGGACGGCGGGGGCGCGGGCGCTGCTGGGAAAGCTTGGATTTCGGGTGAAAGAGATCGAATCCACGTGCTGCGGCATGGCAGGAGCGTTCGGCTACGAGGCTGAGCATGCTGAAATGTCGCAGAAGATCGGGGAATTGAGCGTGCTGCCGGCGGTGCGGGCGGCGGCGGCTGGGACATGTATTGCAGCGTCTGGGACCTCGTGCCGCGACCAGATGGAGCAGCTGGCTGGGCGAGAGGCACGGCATCCGGTTGAGTGGGTGGCGCAGGCGCTTGGCGTGGATGTGCATGTGGATGCGTAGTGTGGATGCGTAGTAAAGAGCGCCCTCGCACCCCCGGGTGCGTCCGATGAATTTCGTGTGGCGGTGTGCAATAAAGAGCATGTTCGCGTATCATGAACAGGCTTTCATTGCTGCAGAGACTTGGCCCGGTGACTCTTTGCCTATAAATTTGCTTCTGACCTGCGCTTGTGTTTGCGATTGAGAAAAGACGCAGATGACGCAGATGACGCAGATGACGCAGATGACGCAGATAAGGGATGCAGAAATAGAGATAGAAAGACAGAGAAAGACAGAGAAAGGCAGAGAAAGGCAGAGAATCGAAACGCAGACAGGAAACGCAGACAGGAAACCGAGAAAGGAAACCGAGAAAGGAAACGGAGAGAGATTCGAAGTGAGAGCTGAGCAGCGGTGTTTATGGGCAAACGCTCATAGTTGACTAATGCAACGGCACAGTTAGAATCTCCCGCGCTTTATGGACCTATACCTACCCATTTTCGTGTTGCTGGCAATTTCCACCGGCCTTGCTGGGCTGATCGTGGTGATTTCGATCGTCTTCGGCCCGCGCAAGCGTGCAAACGTGAAGGCGAAGCTTCAGCCGTACGAGAGCGGCATGAACGCCATCGGACAGGGACAGCGCCGATACCCGGTGCGGTTTTACCTGATTGCGGTGTTGTTCATTCTGTTCGACGTCGAAGTAATTTTCTTCTATCCTTGGGCGGTGGCCTTTCGCCAGCTCGGAGTGTATGGCCTGATACAGATGCTGGTGTTTGTCGGCATTCTGTTTGCTGGGTACATCTGGGTGTGGAAGCGCGGAGCGCTCGATTGGGAAACGATGGATAAGTGAATTAGACGGGCTATCGGCAGCATTGCATTGATTTCATCCCTTGAACTGCATCGTTTGTTCGTGAATGATCTGTGAACGGTCTGTCAGTGATCTGTGAATGAACTATTAACGGTCTTTTGAAGAAAGGGCAGCTGCCCGGGCAGGCGATTTGTCATTGTGAAATACAGATCTGGGCCTGCGCAGCTGCAGGATCTGCAAGAAAAGACCGTTGAAAAGATCGTTGAAAGGACCGTTGAAGAGGTTGTTGAACGAAGTAAAGAGCGGGGAAAAGGGCGAAATCAATGAAAGAGAGCCAATAGCAAGTCAGTAAGAGAGCCTGAATATGGGACTTGAACAAAAGCTCGGAGACATGGGAATCGTCACCGTCTCGCTGGAGAAGGCGGTGGGTTGGGCGCGGTCAAACGCGATTTGGCCGATGCTGTTTGGCCTGGCGTGTTGCGCGATCGAGATGATGAGCACGCAGGGAGCGCGTTATGACCTGTCGCGTTTCGGCATGGAGCTGATGCGTGCCAGCCCGCGCCAGGCGGATTTGATGATCGTAGCCGGGCGAGTGAGCCGCAAAATGGCGCCAGTGCTGCGAAATTTGTACGATCAGATGCCGGATCCCAAGTGGGTGATTGCGATGGGCGACTGTGCCTCGTGCGGCGGCGTGTTCAACAACTACGCAGTGGTGCAGGGTGTGGATGAGATCGTGCCGGTGGACGTGTATGTGGCTGGGTGCCCGCCGCGCCCGGAGACGCTGATCGACGGCATTCTGAAGCTGCAGGAAAAGATCAAGGGCGAAAAGCTCGCGAAGTGGCAGTAGCGCCATAACCGATGTGCCGGACAGTGGGCGTTCGGTTCCTGATGCTCCTCGGTGAGGAGCGGGAATCGGCGCATGATTGATTCGGCGCACGCATATAAATATGACCACAACTCCCAGCACATTCCAGCTGGACATTCCGGAAGGTCTGGTGACGGGCACGACGGTATTCCGCGACGAGGTGACGCTGCACGCGACGAAGAGCGCCGTGCTGGCGTTGCTGGCGCATCTGAAGGACGTGCAGAAGTTCGAAATGCTGACCGACGAGACCTGCGTCGATTATTATCCGAAGGAACCGCGGTTCGGCATTTTGTATCAGCTGTATTCGCTGTCGCGCAACATTCGTGTGCGCGTAAAGGTGATGCTTGGCGAGTATGACGCGGTGATCCCGTCGGCGTGCAGCGTGTATCGAAATGCCAATTGGCTGGAGCGCGAGGTGTACGACCTGTTTGGCATCGTGTTCGAAGATCATCCTGATCTGAGGCGCATCATGATGCCGAGCGACTACCAGGGTCACCCGCTGCGGCGCGAGATTCCGGTGCAGGTCGAGGAAGTTGCATTCACGTTCAATCGTGCGCGCATCGACGCGAATAAGCCTCGGGCGACCGAATAGGCGGCCGGGCGGGCAGTAGCAGATCGGCTGAGGGCCGAAGAGATATGCTGAACGAAGCGACCAAGATCCCCGAGCAGGCATTGCTCGTCGAAGATTCGCCGCAGAACACGGTGAAAGCGGCGGATGTGCAGCTCGACATCACGATGGAGCAGCTGACGAAGCTGGTCAGCCCACGGGCACTGACCGGTGAGACGATGCTGCTGAACATGGGCCCGCAGCATCCGTCGACGCACGGCGTGCTGCGTTTGCTGCTGGAGCTGGATGGCGAGACGGTCGTCAACTGCATTCCGGACATTGGGTTCCTGCATACCGGCATCGAGAAGACGGCTGAGTCGAAGACGTATCTGAAGGCGATTCCGCTGACGGACCGGACCGACTATCTGGGGCCGATGAGCAACAACCTCGCCTTTTGCGGCGCGGTAGAGAAGCTGGTGGGTATTGATGTGCCGCAGCGCGCGCAGTATTTGCGCGTGATTCTGATGGAGCTGACGCGCATGAACAGCCATCTGGTGTGGCTGGGCACGCATGCGCTGGACATCGGCGCGATGAGCGTGTTTTTGTATTGCATGCGCGAGCGCGAGATGATCCTGGACGTCTATGAGGCGGTGTCGGGTGCGCGCATGATGTCGAGCTATATCCGGCCGGGTGGGTTGTGGCGTGACGTGCCGGCACAGTTCGGTGCGCTGGTGCAGAAGATCCTGGATGTGTTCCCGCGTCGCGTGGCTGAGTATGACAAGCTGCTCAAGGACAACCCGATGTGGAAGGAGCGCACCGTCGGCGTGGGCAAGATCAGCGCCGAGGATGCGATTGCCTGGGGAATGACCGGGCCATGCCTGCGCGGCAGCGGTGTGAACTACGACGTGCGCAAGGCGATGCCCTATTCCAGCTATGACCAGTTCGAGTTCAGCGTGCCGCTGGGTTCGAACGGCGATGTGTATGACCGATATCGCTGTCGCCTGGACGAATTTGAGCAGAGTATGTCGATCATTCGACAGGCGTTGAAGAAGCTGGCGCCTGGGCCGGTGATGACGGACGACCGCAAGATTGCGCCGCCGCCGAAGCACGAGATTGCGTACTCGATGGAATCACTCATCCACCATTTCAAACTGTGGACGGAAGGGTTCCGCGCACCGGAAGGCGAAGTGTATTTCGCAGTGGAGAGCGGCAGGGGCGAGTACGGCATGCTGCTGTCCGGCGATGGTTCGCCGAAGCCGCGGCGCGTGCACATGCGTGCGCCGTCGTTCAATAATCTGCAGCCGCTTGGCATAATGTCGCAGGGCTCATTGCTGGCGGACCTGGTGGCGATCATCGGCTCGGTCGATATCGTGCTGGGAGACGTGGACCGGTAGCCGGCAGGCTGGCAGGTCGGCAGGTCGGCAGGTCGGCAGGTTAATAGGAAGTCGGTAGAAGGATCGGAGATGCAGTGCCGGGCGGTGAATGCCGCGCGGCAGCAGGAACGAAATCAGATGCTGAAGGACAAGCGATCCGCTGAAATCGAGCAGATTTTGGCGAAATATCCGCCGGAGCGAAAACGCAGCGCCGTCATGCCGCTGTTGTACATGGTGCAGGAAGAGTACGGGTACTGCACGGACGACGGCATGCGCGAAGTGGCAGAGATTTGCGGAATTGATCCGACCGAAGTGAAATCGGTGGCCGGTTTCTATTCGATGTATTACAAGCATCCGGTGGGAAAGCAAGTGATCGAGGTGTGCGACGACCTGCCGTGCGTGCTGCGCGGGGCGGGTAAGTTCGTTGATTACGCCGAGAAGAAGCTCGGGATCAAGGCCGGGGAGACCACGCCGGATGGCAAGATCACCCTGACGACGGTGATGTGTCTGGCGGCGTGCGACCGTGCGCCGATGTGCCAGGTAAATCTGGCGTATCACTATGACCTGACGCCGGAAAAATTCGACCAGCTCGTGGATGAGCTGAAGAAGCAGGACGAATAAACATGACGACACCGATGGAGAAGCACGTTCTTTTGCGCGACGAGGACGTTCCGAATATCCGCGATCTCGCCGTGTATCGGGCGAACGAGGGGTATGCCGCCTGGCAGAAGGCGGTCACCACGATGAAGGGCGAAGAAGTCATCGGAGTGGTGAAGGATTCGGGGCTGCGCGGCCGCGGCGGCGCGGGTTTTCCAGCGGGATTGAAGTGGAGCTTCATCCCGAAGGACATCAATCCGAAGTACGTCACGGTGAACTGCGACGAATCGGAGCCGGGGACGTTCAAGGATCATCAGTTGATTCGGAGCAACCCGCATCAGGTGATCGAGGGCACGGCGCTGTGCTGCTACGCCATTGGCGCGAACGTGGCGTACATTTACTGCCGCGGCGAGTTTAAGGAGCCGGTGCAGAATCTGCAGAAGGCGATCGACGACGCGTATGCAGCTGGTTTGCTGGGCAAGAACCTGTTCGGCACCGATTATTCGCTGGACGTGCATGTGCACCTTGGCGCTGGCGCGTATATCTGCGGCGAAGAGAGCGCGTTGATCGAGTCGCTTGAGGGCAAGATCGGCCAGCCGCGGCTGAAGCCGCCATTCCCGGCGGTGTCCGGCTTGTATAACAAGCCGACGGTGATCAACAACGTCGAAACGCTGGCCAATGTGCCGGGAATCGTGTTGAACGGATCTGCCTGGTATCGCCAGTGGGGTACGGAAAAAAGCCCGGGCGTGAAGATTTTCAGCGTCAGCGGTCACGTGAAAAACCCGGACAACTACGAGCTCCCGCTGGGCAAGTACAGCATCCAGGACTTGCTGGAGATGGCCGGGGGCAGCAGCACCGGCCTGCCGATCAAGGCTGTGCTGCCGGCTGGCTCGTCGTCGCCGATCATCCCGGCGGTGAATTTCCATGCCAAGCTTGACTACGAGAGCATGGGCACGATCGGGTCCGTGCTGGGCTCGTGCTCGTGGATTTTCATGGATGAGAGCGTGGATATGGTGTGGGCGGCGCGCAAGATGATTCGCTTCTTCAAGCACGAGAGCTGCGGCAAGTGCACGCCGTGCCGCGAAGGCACGCACTGGGCGCTCAAGTTGTATGACAAGATGCTCGCGGGTGAGGCGACGATGGACGATGTGGCGCTGATCGGCGACGTGAACAAGCAGATCAGCGGCAAATGCTTCTGTCCGCTCGGTGAATTCTCGACCAGCTCGATGACGTTTACGTTGAAGCACTTCCGCAAGGATTACGAGGACTTCATCGCGGAGAAGAAGGGCGGCAGTGCGGCGTATCTGCGCGAGATCGAGCGCGATCACCATCTGCACGACCTGCATGCGCAGGCGAAGGCGCACGGGTAATCGGCGTTCTGCAACGGCGTTGCAGGCGAATCGGCAGCGCAGAGTAAGTACGGCAATGTGTAAAACGAAGGGCGCGTGCTCTTCGTAAAAAAAGCAGCGACTCCGGCCAGCGTCGGCCGAATTGCTTGAATCGCGCATCGCGCGCCAGCTGCACGTAGTGCAGCTGGCGAATCGGCGGCGTGATCTGGGAATTCCGGGTGCAGGTTCGAGTAGTTGCAATATGCTTGCGAACCGTGCCCCTTCGGTTCGTAAGATGCCTTGGAGGCAGTATGCGAATCGAAAGGGGCGTGAAAGTGGCGGCGGTCATGGCGCTGGCTCTGTGGAGCGGTGCGGCGACGGCCCGGGCGGCGGAGAAGGCTCCGACGCCGATCGTGGACATTACAAATGAATATGCAGGTCGGGTGGCGACGGTGCGCGGGACGTTGAAGTCTGAGCGGGCGTTTAAATCGGGTGTGCGGTACGTATTGAAGGACGACAGCGGAGAAATCACGCTGGTGCTCTTCGAGCGAGCGCAACGCGGCGCTCCTGAGCTGCAGGTGGGTGCGACGGTGGAGGCGACCGGCAAAGTCGACTTCTATAAAGAAGCGGCGCAGCTGGTGCCAGCGCGTGGTGTGGACCTGAAGGTGCTGGCGCCGCCGCCGCCGCCGGAACCGCCGGCGCTGATGCATACGCTGAGTGAAGCGGATCGGGGTCGACGCGTGACTGTGTCAGGCGTGGTCGTCGAGGCGGCGCATTTCACTGCTGGGTTCAAGTACGCGCTTGATGACGGCAGCGGGCGTGTGCAGGTGGTGTTGTTCGAGCGGGTGTATGACCGATTGAAGGACCCGCAGGTGCTGAATGTGGGCGCCGTAGTCACAGTCACCGGCGAGGTGGATGTGTTCGCGGAGACGCTGCAGGTGGCGCCTGGAAATGAGAGCGACCTGGTGATCGCCGCCGGAAGTCGTGAGGTGCGTGAGTATGTGCTGGGGCGCTTGAGCGGCAACGATCACAACGCAGTTGTGCGTGTGAGCGGGACGGTCGACAATGTGCAGGCTGTGCGTGGCGGAGTCGAGTGGCTGGTGAAAGACGCGAGCGGCACGCAGAAAGTGCGGCTGGACGCGGTGGTCGCCGAGCGATTGACGCCGTCGTTGCGGGAGAACCCGGTGGGTGCGCGAGTGGTCGTAATCGGCCGCGTGCGCGCGTCGCGTGCGGCTGGGTTGCGGATCGATGTGGCGCTGCCGGTGGACGTGCGGCCGGACGGCGAGAGTACAACTGAATCACAGTGACTCGTGCGAGATCGCGAGATCGAATAGGCATGCTTTTTTGCAAGTGAGACTTGCGAAGAAGGCAGCGCTGTTTGAAACTACGGGGCGCGAGTGCGGTGATGGAAAGAGCAAAATCGTAACGGTTCAGTTTGTTGTTGGTTGATGGTTGAGTTGACGGTTGAGCCTGGGGGTTGAAGCTCCGGCTTGATCGCTGATTCAAGTCTCGCAGCACGTCGTCGTGCGTGTGCCGCCTGCAGTGCGGCAGACCCACGGCGGCGTGCCGCGAGGGATTCCGACGCCAGCCTGAACCGTTGCGCAGAATCGAAAACAAAATGGCAGATCTGGTAAACCTGACAATTGACGGTGTTGCGGTGGCCGTTCCGAAGGGGACGCTGGTCGTCGACGCGGCGAAGAAGATCGGCAACGATATTCCGGTGTTTTGTTATCACCCGAAGCTCAAGCCGGTAGGCATGTGCCGCATGTGTCTTGTCGACGTCGGCACGCCGAAGGTCGATCCGGCCACCAAACAGGTGGTGAAGGACGAGGCTGGCAACGTCGTGATCGCGTGGATGCCGAAGCTGACAACCGGATGTACCACGCCGGTGAGTGAGGGCATGGCGGTTCGCACGGCCACGCAGCAGGTGAAGGACGCGCGTGAAGACGTGCTGGAATTTTTGCTGACCAGCCATCCGCTCGACTGCCCGATCTGCGACAAGGGCGGTGAATGCCCGCTGCAGAACCTGACACTGGCGCATGGCCCGGGCGTGTCGCGCTTCGAATATGAAGCGAAGCAGCACAACGCCAAACATGTGCCGCTGGGAGATCTGATCTTCCTGGATCGCGAGCGCTGTATTCAGTGTTCACGCTGCATTCGTTTTCAGGACGATGTGGCCGATGATCACGTGCTGCAGTTCTTCGAGCGTGGTCGGCACATGGAGATCATCACGCTGAGCGATCCGGGATTCGACTCGTATTTCAGCGGCAACACCACCGATATTTGTCCGGTGGGCGCCCTGACATCGGCCGACTTCCGCTTTAAGGCGCGGCCGTGGGAGCTGGACTCGGCGCAGTCGGTGTGCAATCACTGCTCGGTCGGCTGCAACACTACGCTGAACACACGGCTTGAGACGAAGACCGGCGGGCAGGAGATCAAGCGCGTGATGCCGCGACAGAACGAGCAGGTCAATGAGATCTGGCTATGCGACAAGGGGCGCTTCGTGCATCACTACACGCGTGCGCAGGACAAACTTACGCAGCCGCTGGTGCGGCGTGACGGCAAGCTGGTCGAGGCGACATGGGAGCAGGCGCTCGGCGTGGTGGCGGATAAGGTCCGCACGGCTGCGACCGTAGCGGGAGTCGTCGGTGACCGGATCGCCAATGAAGACGCATTTGCGGTGGCGCGCGCGGTGCGCGGCACGGGCAAGGGCAGCATGTCGATGTCGCCGGCGGTGCCGGCGGCGTATGCGGATATTGTGCGGATGCACGGGGTTGGCGCAGCGACGGATTTCAAGCAGATCGGCAAGGGCGACGTGATTCTGGTCGTCAACGCCGATGTGGAAGAGCAGGCGCCGGTATGGTTCCTGCGGCTGCGGCAGGCGGTGGTGGATCGCGGTGCGAAGCTGGTGGTGGCGCATCACCGCAGCACGAAGATGCATCGCTACGCGTCGCAGATCATGCGCTATGCGCTGGGCGGCGTCGATGCCTGGGCAGTCGACAGTGCGAAGCTGCTGCCGGAGTTGACGGCGGCGCGCAATGTGCTGGTGGTGTTCGGCGACGAAAAGTTGAACGCCCCGACGGCGCGGTCGCTGGCGGCGCATCTGGCGAATCTGTTGATCGACAGCGGCCACGCCGGCAAGGCGAACAGTGGTTTGCTGGCGATGTATCCGCACGGCAACACGCAGGGCGTGTTCGACGTGATTGCGCCGGCGCCGGCGCCGACCGAGGCGAGCGTGGTGTGGGCGGTCGGCGTCGGCGACCGGGCGGACCTGCCAAAGGCGGGTTTCCTGGTGGTGCAGGACGTGGTGATGACCGAACTGGCATCGCAGGCCGACGTGGTGCTGCCGGCGTCCAGCTTCGCTGAGCGCGATGGTTCGTACACCAGCGGCGACCGACGGGTGCAGCGTTTTTATCGGGCGCTGCCGGCAGCTGGACAGGCGCGGCCCGACTGGTGGATTGCGCAGGAAGTGGCGCGCAAGGTCGGCGCCGACTGGCGCTACGACGGTGCGGCGCAGATTTTTGCTGATATCGCGGCGCAGGTGCCGGGCTATGCCGGCATGACCTACGAAGTGCTCGCACAAAGCGAAGAGCAGTGGCCGCCAATGGGTCGCGGCGATCTCTATTACGGCGGCACGGTGTATGACAACACCGGCGGTATCGGCGTGCGATATGCGGCGGATGCAGAAACTGGCGCGCCGGTGCGCTATGACGTCGGTTCGCTGGTCTCCACGATGGAAGGCCTGCAACGTTCCGATCGCATGCTGTATCAGGACGGAGAGCTGATTCGGCGGAGCAATGTGGTGGAGAGCCATGTGGTCCGGCCGGTGGTGGAACAGTAACTATGCCTGTGATTCTCGAAATAATCCTGAAATGCCTGGTGCTGGTGTTCGTCCTGCTGACGGGCTTCGCATATATGTCGCTTGTCGAGCGCAAAGTGCTGGCACGACTGCAGGCGCGCTACGGCCCGAACCGCGCCGGTCCGATGGGATTGTTGCAGCCGCTGGCGGATGGTTTGAAGCTGATCTTCAAAGAGAGCATTACCCCGTCTGCGGTTGATGTGCCGATTTACTTCCTGGCTCCGGTGCTGGTGGTGATTCCGGCGCTGATCCTGTTCGCGGTGATTCCGGTTGGCCCGGGGGACCTGTTCCAGCTGGCGAGCAAGGTCAATGTGGGCGTGCTTTATGTGCTGGGCGTCATGGGCGTGGCAGTGTATGGCATCACACTGGCGGGCTGGTCGAGTAACAATAAATACGCGTCGCTGGGCAGCCTGCGCGCGTCGGCGCAGGTGATTTCGTATGAGCTGGGTATGGGCCTGGCAATGGTGACGGTGGTGTTGATGGCCGGCAGCATGAGCCTGGCGGACATCGTGTCGGCACAGCTGCCATCACAGTTCGGCGGTGTGCTGGGCTGGTTCATCTTCCGTCAGCCTGTGGCGGCGGCGGTGTTCGCGATCACGGCGCTGGCCGAGACGATGCGCTCCCCGTTCGACCTGGTCGAGGCGGAGCAGGAGCTGACCGCCGGGTACATGACTGAGTACAGCGGCATGAAGTTTGCGTTGTTCTTCATGGCTGAATACGTGAAGATGATCGCGGTGAGCGGTTTGTTTGCCACGTTCTTTCTGGGCGGCTGGAGCGGCCCGTTCGCGTTGGAAGTTCCGGTGCTGGGAGTGGTGTATTTCACGATCAAGGTGGTGGCCTGCCTGCTGCTGATGATTCTGGTGCGCGCCACTTTGCCGCGTGTGCGCTACGACAAGCTCATGGCGATCGGCTGGAAGGCGCTGATTCCGGTGACGCTGGCAAACGTGGTGGTCACAGCCGTGTTGATTGTGGTGGGAGTGCCGGGCTACAAGTAACGCAGTTCCGGTCGGCGGATTGTTCGGCGGCCCTGGCATCGAGCTGAGGGCAACGTCCGGCGAATCATGACGGCGGGAGTGAAAATAAAAATGGGACTGATCAAAGACGTTCTTACCAAACTGCCGGTGGGCTTTGCGACGGTGTTGAAGACACTGCAGGACAAACCCGTGACGGTGCAGTATCCGGAAGAAACGCGGCCGATGAGCGCGCGTTTTCGTGGACGGCATCACCTGAAGCGCTATGACGACGGCCTGGAGCGCTGCATCGGTTGTGCGCTGTGTGCGGCGGCCTGTCCTGCGGACGCAATTTACGTCGAGGCGGCGGAAAACACGAACGAAGAGCGCTATTCGCCGGGCGAGCGCTACTCCAAGACGTACGAGATCAACATGATGCGCTGCATCTTCTGCGGGTATTGTGAAGATGCCTGTCCGACGAACGCGATCGTGCTGGAGTCGTTGGAATTTCCGACCGGCTACACGCGCGAGAGCATGATTTACGACAAGGGCATGCTTCTCGAATCGCCGCCGATCAGCGTGCCGGCGACGCCGCAACAGACGCCGGCGGGCAAATATGACCGCGCGATTCTGCCGTTTCCGCCCGTAGACACTGCCGAATGAGCTGGATTCTGACGCATAGCAACCATCACAACTATGAATGAACTCATCGTCTATATCCTGCTTGGTGTCGTGAGCGTCGTATCGGCGCTCGGGCTCCTGTTCAGTCGCAACGCCGTGTATGCGGCGTTGTTTCTGGTGCTGAATTTCGGCGTTGCGGCGGCGTTTTATCTGCTGATGAACGCACCGTTTCTTGCTGTGATCCAGATCAGCGTCTATGCGGGCGCGATCATGGTGCTGTTCGTCTTTGTGATCATGCTGCTCGGGGCCGAACGACTGCCAATGGCCGACGCCGGCGCGCGCATCAATGCGTCGCGCTTCGTCGTGATTGCCGGGGTGGCGGTGCTCGTCGTCAGCGTGGTGTACGCGCTGCTGATGCAGGGCAATGGGACGGCGGTGCCCTATGCATCTGATCCGCTGGCGATCGGCATGATGCTCTTTACGAAGTATGCCTTCCCGTTCGAGGCAGTATCCGTGCTGCTGCTGGCCGCGATGGTCGGCGCAGTAGTGCTCACGACCAGAGACGCCAAATGAACCCGATCAACTTTATCGTGGCCTTGTCCGCGATCCTATTCTCAATTGGCGTGCTGGGCGTGCTGACGCGGCGCAACGCCATCCTGATTTTCATGTCGGTCGAGCTGATGCTCAACGCGGCCAACATGGCATTTGTCGCGTTTGCGCAGAAGTGGGGCAAGCTGGACGGGCAGATGTTCGTGTTCTTTGTGATGACCGTTGCTGCAGCCGAAGTGGCCGTCGGCCTGGCGCTCATCGTGACGATCTTCCGCACCAAGCGCAGCACGGATGTGGACGATCTTGCGCAGCTCAAGGGTTGATGCGCCAGCAATCGGCGAATCGACGACCAACGGCATGACTCAGGTTTCTCAGGTGCGCCCCGAGAGCAGCGCCGCGTTCGCGCGTGTGCTCGATGCGTACGGCATTTCGCTGGAAAAATATGACGTGCAGCCGTTCGGCTCCGGGCACATTAACAAGACGTTTCTGCTGTCGCCGCGCGCCAACGCTGCAGAGCAGGGGTTCGTGTTGCAGCGCATCAATACGAACGTGTTTCGTCGGCCGGAGGTGATTGCACGCAACCTGCGCATGACGGGCGAGTATCTGGCGCGCACGGCGCCGGAGTATTTCTTTCTGCACGTGGTGCCGACGCTGCGTGGGGAGGATATGTTCGTCGTCGACGGGGAATATTGGCGCATGCTGCCGCATGCGGCCGATACGATCACGGTGGATCAGGCTGAAACACCGCGCCAGGCGTATGAGGCAGCTCGGCAGTTCGGCAGATTTGCGCGCCTTACGCGTGGCATCGGCCTGCAGTCGTTCGAGCCGAGCATCCCTGATTTTCACAATCTGACGCTGCGGCAGGTGCAGTATGAGCAGGCGTTGGCTGGAACGTCGGTGGAACGGCGGGAGCAGGCGGCTGAGCTGATCGCCGGATTTGATTCTCGCCACGACATCGTGGTGCGTTTTGCGCACACCGTGCAGGTATTGCCCGAGCGGCTGATGCATCACGACACGAAGATCAACAACGCGCTGCTGCGCGCTGACACCTTCGAGGGCGTCTGTATCTGTGATCTCGACACGCTGATGGCTGGGCGAGTGATTTCTGATCTCGGCGACATGGTGCGCACATACGTCTGCCCGGTGTCGGAAGAAGAGCCGGATGTGCGCCTGGTTTCGGTGCGCGAAGAATATTACGCTGCGCTGATGGATGGCTATCTGTCCGAGCTGCGCGACGTACTGACGGTGGAAGAGAAGGAAAGCCTGTTCTATGCCGGCGAGTTCATGGTGTATATGCAGGGCATTCGCTTTCTGGCGGATTACCTGAATGGTGACGTGTATTACCCGGTAAAGCATGCCGGGCACAATTTGGACCGCGCGCGCAACCAGTGGGCGTTGCTGCAGCGCTTGACCGAAAAGAAGAACACGCTTCAGCGTGTGATCGATTCCTGCCTGACTGCTACGAGAGCGCCTTTCGCTGCCGCTCGTGAGTCTGTTGCGTCGGCTCCTGAAAATGGGGCGGAGACGACAGATTCGTGGATGTGGCGAGAAAGCGCTGAGTAGCCACCCTGTTTGTGATGACGATGGATCTACAGATTATTCTCCCCATCCTGTTCCCCCTCGTGGGTGTGCTGGTGAACGCGTTCTTCGGGCGCCGCCTCGGTGAGCGCGGCAGCGGCACATTTGCGTCGCTGATGGTTGCGCTGTCGTTCGGCGCTACGGTGCTGCTGCTCGGTCAGCTGAGCGCGGTGCCGCACGGCGAAGATGCACACGGCCTGGCGACGCAGTTGTTCCCCTGGATTCAGGTCGGCACGCTGAATGTGCCGTTCGGTTTTCAGGTCGATCAGCTCAGCATCCTGCTGATGCTTGTGATCACCGGCGTCGGCCTGCTGATTCACATTTATGCCACCGGCTACATGCACAACGATGAGCGCTTCCCGCGCTTCTTCGTGTTCCTGAATCTGTTTATTTCATCGATGCTGGTGCTCGTGATGGGCGACAGCTTCCTGATGATGTTCGTGGGATGGGAACTGGTGGGTCTGTGTTCGTATCTGCTGATCGGCTTCTGGTTCTCGGAAGTGAAGAATTCCGAGGCCGGGCGCAAGGCATTCGTCGTCAATCGCATCGGCGACGTGGCGTTCGTGCTGGGCATTCTGCTGATTTTCGTCACGTTCGGATCGCTGACGTATACCGATGTGTTCAAGGCAGTCGAGGAGAAGGGTGCGGAAGTGGCCGGCGCCATCGGCCTGATCACACTTTTGCTGTTCATCGGCGCGACGGGCAAGAGCGCCCAGCTGCCGCTGATGGTCTGGCTGCCGGACGCGATGGCGGGCCCGACGCCGGTTTCGGCGCTGATCCACGCCGCGACGATGGTGACTGCCGGCATCTACATGATGGCGCGCAGCCACGTCATGTTCGAGCTTGCGCCGGATACGCAGATGGTCGTCGGCATCGTCGGTGGCGCGACGGCGCTGGTAGCGGGCGTAATCGCGCTGACGCAGTGGGATATCAAGAAAGTGCTGGCCTATTCGACGGTCAGTCAGCTTGGCTTCATGGTGGCGGCGTGCGGCGTCGGCGCGTATGTGGCGGCGGTGTTCCATTTGCTGACGCACGCGTTCTTCAAGGCGCTGTTGTTCCTTGGCAGCGGCAGTGTGATTCACGGAATTGAGCACAACCCAAAATCGGCGACGCACGCGCCGCTCGCGCACGGCGGCGAACATCATGGCATCGACCCGCAGGACATGCGCAACATGGGCGGCCTGAAGTCGCGCATGAAGATCACGTTCGTGACGTACCTGATCGGTGGGCTGGCGCTGGCGGGTGTGCCGCCGCTGGCCGGCTTCTGGTCGAAGGATGAAATCCTGGTCTCGGCGTCGGAGTCGAATCCGATCGTGTTCTGGATGCTGGCGATCACTGCGGTGCTGACGGCGTTCTACACCATGCGCCAGATTCGGCTGGTATTCTTCGGCGAGCCGCGCACGAAAGAGGCGTGGCACACCGTCGAGTCGGGCCCGCAAATGACGATCCCGCTGGTGATTCTGGCGGTGTTCTCGGTGGTCGGCGGCATGGTGATCAACTGGCCGTTCGAGGCGGTGCTGCCGCCGCACGCGCTGTCGCACTGGCTCGAGCCGGTGCTGCACAAGCTCGAAGTGGTGAAATTCGACTTCATGAAGGCGGGCGTGTTCACGGCACTCGCGATTGCGGCGATGGGCACGGCGTACTTCATGTACAAGCGCTCGTTTAATGAAAACGTGAAAGTGGAGCCGCTGGAGAAACTCGGCCCGCTGTATGCGTTGTCGAGCAACAAGTTCTACCTGGACCAGATCTACCGGGCGCTGGTGGTGATTCCGTTCCACGGCATCGCCACGGTGTTTGCACAGGTCATCGACAAGAACGGCATCGATGCGGTCGTGAACGGCATCGGCAGCACGGTGCGAGCGGCGTCGTCGTCGCTGCGCGACATTCAGACCGGCTTTGTGCGTTCGTATGGGCTGGTGATGTTGCTCGGTGTGGCCGTGCTCGTCGCCTGGTTCGTATTCACGCGGTGATGCAGATAGATCGCTGCACACAGGAGGCGTTGTGATTCTGACATCTGAAACCATCTGCACTGATTCAAACGATTCCGGCCCGCGCGGCTATCTCGTGCGGCCCGCTGGCGATGAGCCGCGCCCGGGAATCGTGCTGATTCAGGAGTGGTGGGGTGTGGAGCCGCACGTGCGCGCGCTGGCGCAGCGTTTGGCGTCAGAAGGCTATGCCGTGCTGGTGCCGGATCTCTACCATGGACAGATTGCTACGGAGCCGGATGATGCGCGTAAGCTGCTGATGACGGCGATGAGCAATATCGAGCGCGTGGTGCATGAAGTCACCCTCGCGCTGGAGTACCTGCGCGCTGACCCGCTCGTGCACCCGAAAAAACTTGGTCTGATGGGGTTTTGCATGGGCGGCACGGTGACGTTCAAGGTTGCCTGCCGGTATCCGCACCTGGCTGCAATTTCACCATGGTACGGCGGCGGCATCGATCCTGAGAAGGAATCGATCGAAGCATTGAACGCGCCAATTATGGCCGTCTACGGCGCGCTCGACCAGGGCATTCCTGTGAGCAAGGTGCACGCACTCGAGCACGCGCTTCGTGCGGCCGGCAAGGATGTCACGGTGCACGTGTATCCCGATGCCGGACACGCTTTTCTAAACGACACACACGGCTCATATCATGCGGAATCGGCGGCGGACGCCTGGGCCAAACTGCTGGCATTTCTGAAGACATGCTTTCACTGATCACATTTCTCCCCCTGCTCGGCGCTATCGCCGTGGTGCTCGCGCCCAAGGCGTGGGCGAAGTCGCTTGCGCTCGTCACTTCGCTGGCGGCGTTCGTCATATCGCTCATCATGCTGTCGGGCTACAACAGCGCCGAAGCCGGCTTTCAGTTCGTCGAATCCATGAACTGGATCGCACAATACAACGTCGGCTACAAACTTGGCGTCGATGGTGTGAGCATCTGGCTGGTGATGCTGACCACGCTGGTCTTCCCGATCGCGATCTGGTTTTCGGCCGGGTCGATCTCGAAGCGTGAGAAGGAGTATTACGCGCTCATGCTCGCGATGCAGACGGCGACGCTGGGTGTGTTCTTGTCGCTCGACATGTTCCTGTTCTACGTGTTCTGGGAATTTGCGCTGGTGCCGATGTATCTGCTGATCGGCATCTGGGGCGGCGAACGGCGCGTGTATGCATCTCTGAAGTTCTTCGTCTTCACGATGGCAGGCAGCGTGCTGATGCTCATCGCGATTCTGTACATGGGCATTACCGCCAGCACGTTCGATGTGGAGCAGCTGGCTGCTGGGCGCTTGTTCGTGGCGAGCAGCCCGCTGTTTTTGGCATTCGCGGCGGCGTTCGTCATTAAAGTGCCGCTGTGGCCGTTTCACTCGTGGCTGCCGGATGCGCACGTCGAAGCGCCGACGGCCGGCTCCCTGATTCTGGCGGCGGTGCTGCTGAAGATGGGCACCTATGGTTTGATTCGCTTCAACCTGACGCTGTTCCCGGATGCGTCGCGCGAGTGGTCGTGGCTGATGATGCTGCTGGCGGTGATCGGTATTTTGTACGGCGCCGCTGTGGCGTTCGCACAAAGCGATGCGAAGAAGCTGATTGCATACTCGTCCGTCAGCCACATGGGCTATATCGTGCTGGGCATCTTCGCGCTGAATGAAATCGGCATCCAGGGTGCGATCTTGCAGATGGTCAATCATGGACTGAGCACCGGCGGCCTGTTCCTGATCATCGGATTTATTTACGATCGTCTGCACACGCGCGAAATGGGGCGCCTCGGCGGCCTGTGGGGCAAGATGCCGGTGTACGGCACGCTGGCGCTGCTGTTCACCCTTAGTTCAGTCGGCCTGCCGGCGCTGAACGGCTTCGTCGGTGAATTTACGATTCTGCAGGGCGCGTTCCAGGCGAACCCGACGATGACGGCCTTCGCAGCGCTCGGCATGGTGCTCGCCGCGGCGTATCTGCTCACGTTCTTTCAGAAGGTCTTCCTCGGCCGCTACGCCGGCGACTCGGATGGCCACGGAGCTGACCATGGCGAGTCGCACGGCGCGCCGCTGAAGGACTTGAACTGGCGCGAGATCGTCGCCACTCTGCCGCTGCTGGTGCTGTGCTTTGTGATCGGCCTGTACGCCACACCGTTCTTTACGGCCATGTCGGCCAGTGTCGAGAGTATGTTGACTGCAACTGGTCTGGCGATGAAGTAAAACGCTGACGGCTGGTGGCTGACAGTCGTCCGTCAGCCGTCAGCGGTCGGCGTCACCCCCAGGGCGCGGTCATTTCGCCGAGAAATCGCGGGGTGAGAAATGCAGTCCCGGGGAAGCGCAGGCGGTTCATCTGTGCGAGCAGTTCGTCGATGTCGTACGCGACGCGGCGGTGCTCGATGCGGTGGCCGCCTGCATCGTTTTCCAGCAGCACATAGCTGGCGCGCACATCCGGGCCGAAGGGAATGCTCAGGCTGCCCAGGTTGACGACTTTCGTGGCGCCGACCTGTCGCACCAGCGGCCAGTGTGTGTGACCGACGAAGACCAGGTCTGCGTCGCAGTCGGCGAGCGCCGCCACCCACTCGTCGTCGCTCAGGCCGGGGTGCAGCCCCGGACCGTCGTCCTTGCCGGGGGCGGCGTGCACGAGCAGCACGCGCGTGCCATCGGCCAGCGTCGTGCGCTGCTCAAGGCCGAGCGTTGCCAGCCAGTTCCACCAGCCCGACGTGGTCAGCACGCCCTGCACCCAGCTAAGCATCGCCAGCCTGTAAGCCGACCCGGCGTCGGAGGCTGATTTTGGGTCGACCCAGTTGCAGGCCCAGCGATCGGTATTGCCGCGCACGAACAGGGCGTTGGGCAGGCCGTTGAGCCGTTCCAGGCAGGCGACTGGATCCGGGCCAAAGGCAGCGAGGTCGCCGAGAACCCAGTAGGCGTCTGCTCCTCCGGAATCGCGGATGTCATTGAGCACCGCTTCGAGGGCGCCGGAGTTTCCGTGAATATCAGAGAGGATGGCAATTCGCATGGACGGAAGTGTACTCGCAGAGATCCGTTCGGGTGCATCCGCAGTTTGGGGCCGATTTCGACAGCAGATTTGTCTCACGCGAAGCCGCGGCTTCGCGTGAGAAATGCATCCGCTGTTGGGGGCAGAGATCGCGGAGAAGATGGAGCACGCAGAATTTCGCGTGGAGACGCCGAGAAGCGGAGGCGCGGGCGTTTTGGGGAGTCGACTGTGATTCGATTGGAACTCCCTCTGCGTCTCTCGCTCACGTGCGCGATGCGTCGATGCGGACCTCGATTGCTTGTCAGCGCACACGCATGCGGCGCTCGACTGCCCCTCTCCGCCAGGATTTCGCGCGCTGCATCGAGCCTGACAGGGGAGAAAAGCAAGCGAAATCGCAGGGGGAGAGGGGACAGGGGTGAGGTTTTCGCGCACAAATATTTTCACCCCAAACTGCGGATGCACCCCTCTGCCAGTACACTCACACGCATGCGTTCCTTCGATCTAAATACCCCTGCGCAGGCCATCGCGAAGATGAACGCCGCGCTCGATGCAGCGCGGCGCAGGCTCGATGTGGAGAGTGTAGCGACGGCCGATGCGTGCGACCGAGTGATCGCCGAAGATATCGCGTCTGCTACGGCGCTGCCCGAATTTCGGCGCAGCACGGTCGACGGCTATGCACTTCGTTCGTCGTCGACGCCCGGGGTAATGCGCGTGGTGGGCGAAGTGCGCATGGGGGAGGCTGCCGGCGTGTACGTGAACGTCGGTGAGGCGGCGCTTGTGCACACAGGCGGCTATGTGCCAGAAGGCGCCGATGCGGTGGTGATGCTCGAACACACCCTGCCGCTGGACGTCAATACGACGCGCATCCAGACGCGCTCGCGGCTGGCGCCGGGCGAAAACGTGATTCAGGCCGGCGAAGACGTGCGGGCAGGGGAAGTGGTCGTGCGCGCCGGGACGCGGATTCGCGAGCAGGAACTGGCCGGGCTGCTTTCGCTGGGCATGACGCGCGTGAACGCGGTGCGCCGTCCGCGTGTAGCGCTGATCGCCAGCGGCGACGAGCTGGTGGCGCCCGATCAGCCGACCCGGCTGGGCCAGGTGCGCAACACGAATGCGCCGATGCTGGCGGCGCTGATCCGCCGCCATGGCGGCGAGCCACTCGTCTACGACCCGCTCCCCGATCGTCGGCTGGCGTTCGAAATTGCCGCCGAGCGCGCGATGAAGGAGGCCGACATGGTCGTGTTCATGGCCGGCAGCTCGGTCGGTGAGCGCGACTTTGTTCCGGATGTGGTGAACGGCATGGGCAAACCCGGCATCATCGTGCACGGGATTCTGTTTCGGCCGGGCAAACCGACGCTGTTCGCTGTCGCCGACGGCAAACCGGTTTTTGGGTTGCCTGGCAACCCGATCAGCGCGCTGGTCACTGCGTCGCTGTTCGTCGCACCGACGCTGTGGCGCATCCAGGGCGCCGAGCCGCCACCGCAGGCGATGACCACGGCCGTGCTGACCGAAGACGTCAAAAGCCCGCGCGATCTTGAGCACTGGTTTCCGGTGCGTTTTGCCGGCGACGAAGGCGGAATGCTGCGCGCAGCGCCGATTTCAACCAAGAGCAACCTGATTTTTGGCCTGGTGCGTGCCGCCGGCATGGTGTGCGTACCGATCGGCGTCGATCGGCTGGCAGCGGGCAGCGAAGTACAGGTGAGGAGAGCGTAGGGATATCACATTTCAGATTTCGTAACTACTCAGGCCATCCATTTTTCCAACGCGAAACGCGCTATTCCTTCCCCCTTCGGGGGAAGGAATAGCGCGTTTCGCGGGAAATACTGATTTAGGCCTGAGTCGTTACGAAATCTGAAATCTCAAATGATTCCCAGCGCTCGCGCTGCGTCCTCGAGCAGTCGACGCGATTCGGCGTAGGTGATCAGCTTGCGTGCTTCGTCGAGCGTGACCCAGCGATAGTCGTGGATTTCTTCCGGCTGCAGGCGCACGGTCGGATCGTCGACCGTGCCGAGGTAATAGTGGACTGTTTTGCGGATCGTGCGCCCGCTGTTGCGCCCGGTTTTGAGGTAGTTCTCGATAAAAATGCGGTCGAGATTGAGCGTCACGCTGCGAATGCCGGTCTCCTCGAACAATTCGCGCAGGGCCGTTGAAATGGCGTCTTCATCCGGATCAGCGTGGCCCTTTGGAAAGGCCCAATGACCGGCGTTGTGTTGGATGACGAGAAAAAGTACCGATGAGCCGCGGTGCAGGATCGGAATGACGCCGAAGGCTTCGTCGAACAGTTCGCCGGATTCACTCACGATGGGCATGAGAGTCGATGATACCGCCCCTCAGAGAAGATGGAGAGCGGGCATCCGCAGGTAGGGGCGAATTTCGACAGAGTGCGCGGAGAGGGCGGGAGAATGCAGGGGTTCCCGCAGAGACGCAGAGTTGCGGAGACGCGGGCTTTGAGGGAATTGGCAGTGATTCGATTTGAACTCCTTCCGCGGCGTCTGCTTATGTGCGCGATGCGTCGATGCGGAGGGCGATTGATCGGCAGCGCAGACGTATGCGGTGCTCTACCGCCCCTCCCCGCCAGGATTTCGCGTGCCGAATCGAGACTGACACGGGAAAACAGCAAGCAAAATCGCAGGGGGGGGGACAGGGGTGAGGTTTTCGCGCACAAAAATCTTCGCCCCAAACGGCCGCTACCCCCTTTCCCCTCAGCCCGCACCCGCGATTTACTCTGTGGATTCACCCCCCGTTTCCTCTGTATGTCCACTCCCCGGCGGGTTACCTTGACCCCATGGACATCCGAAGCAACAAAATCGAAGCGAAATCCTTGTGGCGAAGTTTGACGGCGGCGGTGCTGATCGGCGGTGAAACGATCGTCGTCACTGCACAAAGAGAGGCCAGCAGCAGCACCTCGACGGCGGCTGCACCGAATAATGATGCCGAATCTGCCGGACAAAACTTATGGACAGGAACTTAGGTATTTGTCTGCAACGGCACGACGTGGACACAGCAGGCGTACCTGAAGGCCTCGAATGCGGAAGCGAGCGACTACTTCGGCACCGCCGTGGACATCGACGGCGGCGCCGGTGCGGCGTTTGATGAATGCCAGCGAGATGATCATTTCGATGGCGCAGTGGTGGAAGCCGATGTGTTCGAAAATGTCGGCGGCGCGTTGAATCGAGTGAACGTACGCATCGGGATTCTGTGGATCGGTTATCGCCCAGCCGCAGAAGGCGCTGAGATCTCCGGCGGAGAGGCTGAGTGGATCATCGAGCAGCGACTCGATTTCTGTGATCAGCGGTATCGGGATGCGCGCCAGTAGATCTGTGACCGATGCAACCTGCGTCGTGCCGAGCAGTGTGAGTGCCGTGTCGATGTTGTCGTGCTCGAGCAGCCATGCTGTCGCACGACGTCGAATGTCATCACGTAATTCAGGCGAAAGCGCAGCAGCTTCGCGCAGAAAATCGCGCACGAGTGGGTGGAGTTGATACGTGACGCGATCTGCGTCGCCGTCGCCTGCGTCATACGGCATGAGAAAAATGAAGCGTCGCACGATGTTCTGCAGGATGCAGGCACAGTCCGCTTCAGGGAGCTCGATGATGGCTGCGAGGAGTGCCGGCATCGTCCAGGGCAGGAGCGCGCCGGCGTCGAGGAACGTGCGTTCGTCGGACGACAGTGTATCGAGCACGCGTGATTCGAAGAAATTTGCAAGTGCCGATTGTTCATCGTCATTGGATGGCTCGTACATCGTGGTCGTTTTTTACTGGTCGTGAAAGAGCAGTTTGATGCTGGTCACCCATCCGCCGGTGCGTGTCTCGAGTGTGTGCTAATTTGCCTGCTCTGCGTCATCGGATCTGATCGAGTGAGAAGCCGAGGTCCTTGAGCGCCAGAATACGATTCAGACGTGGCAGCTGCTCGAATTCGTAATAGAGGTAGTCTGTGAAGGGGTCGATGCGAGCGGGTTTGAGCAGGCCATTCTCGTCGTACAGGCGCAGCGTGCGGATGGAAACGTGCGCAAGTCTTGCGAAATCGCCGATGCGTAACATGGGCAGATCATAGAGTACAGCCGTGGTCAGGGAGGGA
Source organism: Chloroflexota bacterium (assembly GCA_964201495.1). Classification (GTDB taxonomy): domain Bacteria; phylum Chloroflexota; class Anaerolineae; order J036; family Brachytrichaceae; genus CANJQH01. Next base: position 22,945 of record CAXNFZ010000003.1, read on the forward strand.
GCTCGCAAGCAAACAGTGAACGCAGAGGGCAACGGCGGGCGCGTGTTCTGCTACGGCATCGGGCCGGACCTTCGAAACGAAGGAAACGTACCCGGCTTCTTAGAAGCCGGGTACGTGTGAATTGAAAGAGGGTAGGCTTCCCCCCATGATCCACACCGGCGACTGTCTCGACGTACTTCCGACGCTTACGGCCGAAAGCGCACAGCTGGTCTATCTCGACCCGCCGTTCAATACACAGCGCACACATCGCGCTGCGGAAGGCAGCTACGCCGATTCATTCGGATCGCCGCGCGAATACGTCGCATGGATGCGCCCACGCATCGAGGCGCTGCGCCGCGTGCTGGCGTCGCAGGGGTCCCTTTTTTTTCACTGTGACACGCGCACCAGTCACTACATGAAAGTTCTGCTCGACGAAATTTTCTGCGATGCCGGCGGCGTCTTCGTCAACGAGATCATCTGGCGCTATGGCCTCGGTGCCTCACGGCCGGGTCGGCGGCTGCTCACCAAGCACGATGTGATTTTCTGGTACGCGAAGGGTCCGCAGTATGTATTCAATCTGCAGCGCGGGGCGCTGACTACGGCGATGTTGAGCAAATATCGACACGTCGACGAAGAGGGGCGTCGCTACATGCTCTCGTACGGCAAGCGCTATGTACTGAAAGGCGGCAAGCCGCTCGACGACGTCTGGGAAATTCCCGCCATCGCTGCCACATCCGGCGAACGCGTCGGCTATCCCACGCAAAAGCCCCTCGCGCTGCTCACGCGCATCATCACGCTCGCCAGTAATCCCGACGATCTTGTGCTCGATCCGTTCTGCGGCTCTGGCACGACGCTTCTCGCTGCGCAGAACCTGGGTCGCCGCTGGCTCGGCATCGACGCGAGTGAACAGGCGGTGCAGGTGGCTCGGAGGAGAGTGGAGAGGTGAGGGGAAGAGAGGTGAGGGGAAGAGAGGGGAGAGGAAGAGAGGGGAGAGGAAGAGAGGGGAGAGGGGTATTGACAAAGCGTCGGCGACGACGCTATCCTCGGTCCCTCTTCCCTCTTCCCTCTTCCCTCTTCCCTCTTCCCTCTTCCCCTCTCTTCCCCTCTCTTCCCCTCTTCCCTCTCAGTACGACTTGCCGACCAGCGCGCGCTCGTGCACGGTTTCGCCGGTGATGACGCACTTCCACTCGCCCGGCGCCTGTTCGAGCGGGAAGTTGCGGTTGGTTACCTGCAGCTCTTCCTTCAGCTTCGCGTCGACGGCTGGATCGTCCAGCAGAGGTACGAGCGCCCATCCGTCCTGCACCGCTTCCTTCATCTCTGCGTAGGTGTTCGCCTCACGGATGTTGCCCATCAGGTGTGCTTCAGCCTGTGAGTGCAGAGACGTGTGAATCTCTTCCATCAGCGTGCGGATCGCCTCGACGAGGCCGTCCTGCGAGACGAAGCTCTTGCCGGCCTTGCCCGGCCGGTCACGACGGGCCAGCGCCACGCTGTTCTTCTCCACGTCCTTCGGACCGATCTCGACGCGCACCGGCACGCCGCGCATTTCCCAGTCATTGAACTTGAAGCCCGGCGTCTCCTCGCGGTCGTCGAATTTCACGCGGATGCCGCTCGCCTTGATCTGCGCAAAAATGCGGTCGGCTACAGGTTGGACCGCCGACTTTTCGGCGTCGTTCTTGAAGATCGGCACGATCACGACCTGAATCGGCGCAACCTTGGGCGGCAGGCGCAGGCCCTGATCGTCGCCGTGGATCATCACCATGCCGCCGAGGAAGCGCCAGCTCAGGCCCCACGAGGTGGTCCAGCAGTACTTTTCGATGTTGTCGCGGTCGAGATACTTGATGTCGAACGCCCTGGAGAAATTCTGTCCGAGGTCGTGGCTGGTGCCCGCCTGCAGCGCTTTTTTGTCGCCCATCATCGCTTCGATGCTGGTCGTGTTGATCGCGCCGGCGAAGCGTTCGTTTTTGCTCTTGCGGCCGCGGATGCTCGGCACAGCGCAGTCTTCGACGCCGTGGGTGTGATAGACGTTGAGCATGCGCACGACTTCCTCCCACGACTCTTCGTGCGTGGCGTGTGCAGTGTGCCCTTCCTGCCAGTAGAACTCCATCGTGCGCAGGAATGGTTTGGTGCGCTTTTCCCAGCGCACAACGCTGTTCCACAGGTTGATCAGCACCGGCAGGTCGCGGTAGCTCTTGATCCAGCGTGAGTACGCGTCGCCGATGATCGTCTCACTCGTCGGCCGCACGACGATGGGCTCATCCAGCTCCTTGCCGCCGCCGATGGTCACCACGGCCAGCTCGGGCGAAAACCCCTCGACATGGCTGGCTTCCTTGCGCAGGAAGCTTTGTGGGATGAACAGTGGAAACTGCGCGTTGACGTGTCCGGTGTCCTTGAAGCGCTTGTCGAGCGCATCCTTCATGTTTTCGTACAACGTCCAGCCATACGGCTTCGCGATGATGGTGCCGCCGACCGGACCGTAGTCGAACATGTCGGCTTCGCGCAGCACATCCAGATACCACTGTGAAAAATCTTCGGAGCGTGGGGTAATTTTGCCCATGAGGGGTGAATTCTAGCGCGCTGGGAACAGCGGGTGCATCCGCTGTTTGGTGCGAATTTCAACAGCAGATTTTCCTCACGCGAAGCCGCGAAGAACGCGAAGAGGCTTGAATTCCGTCGCCGAGTAATCTTCCTCAAGCGGAGGCACGGAAAAGCCATCACAAGCCTTTTCCTTCGCGTTCTTCGCGTTCTTCGCGGCTTCGCGTGAGAAATGCATTCACCCCCAACGGCGGATGCACCCAGGAAACCCTGCGTCCCCGCACGCGCTCCCTTCTCTCGCTACAATTCGCCGTCTCATGTCCGATCCTTATCGCGCATTGCGCATTCGTGATTTTCGCCTCGTCTTCATCGCCGGCACGCTCAGCGTCGTCGGCGCGTTTCTCGAATCGGTTGCGCTGAGCTGGGAGCTGTACGAGCGCACCGGCGACCCGCTTGTACTCGGCACAATTGGGCTGATCGAATTCCTGCCGGTGCTGCTGTTCGCGCTGCCGGCTGGTCACCTGGCAGATCGCTTCGACCGCCGCACGATCGCCGTCACCACGCGCCTGCTCGAAGGCTGCGCCGCAGCCGGGCTGGCGTACTTGTCGTGGACGCAGGGCAGTGTGCCGCTGATCTATGCGGTGCTGTTCGTCACCAGCATGGCGCGCACATTTCAGGGACCAGCTTCCGGTGCACTGCTGCCGCTGATTGTGCCGCAGGCGGTGTTCAGCAACGCCGTGGCGTGGCAGACGACCGCCATGCAGCTGGCGGGCATGATCGCCCCGGCGCTCGTCGGCGCTTTGATCGCCGTCCTCGCCCCTGTGAAAATCGCCGGAGGCCCGTTGAACGTCGGCGCCACGATCGCCTATGCCATATCGGCGGTGTTGTCGCTGATCATCGCGTTCTGTCTGTGGAACTTGCGCGTTCGGGAGACAGAAAAGCGCCGCGAGGCTGCGACGCTGGCCGATGTGTTCGCCGGCGTTCGCTTCGTCTTTCAGCAGCGGCTGATCCTGGCGGCAATCACGCTCGACCTGTTTGCGGTGTTGTTCGGCGGCGCGGTGGCGCTGCTGCCGGTCTTCGCCAAGGACGTGCTGCACGTCGGCCCGCAGGGCTTCGGCCTGCTGCGCGCAGCGCCGGCCATCGGCGCGGTGGGCATGGCGCTGCTGCTGACGCGCATGCCGCCGATTCGCCAGGCCGGCCGCACGCTGCTTTGGGTGGTCGCCGGCTTCGGCGTCGCGACGCTGGTCTTCGGTTTGTCACAGAATTTTGTGCTGTCGATGGTTGCGCTCGGCTTTACCGGCGCGTTCGACAACGTCAGCATGGTGATTCGTGGCTCGCTCGTGCCGCTGCTCACGCCGAACGCGATGCGCGGCCGCGTCGCTGCCGTCGAGCGCGTGTTCATCAGCTCGTCGAACGAACTCGGCGCGGTCGAGAGCGGCATCACCGCCCGCCTGTGGGGCGCAGTCCCCGCCGTCATCGTTGGCGGAATCGGCACGCTCGTCGTCGTCGCGCTCGTGGCGTTGTTTGCCCCGCAGCTGCGCGCGCTGGGGTCGATTGAGGAGATTCGACCTGAGTGATAGTGATAGTGATAGTGGATAGTGATAGTAGATAGTGATAGTAGGTAGTGCCAGCAAACAAGCTCGTCATCCACTGCCTACTATCCACTATCCACTATCCACTATCACTATCCCCTATCTCTTCTGCCGAAACGCCAGCAGCCGCAGCCCGTTCAGCACGACGAGCACGGTGCTGCCTTCGTGGCCGACGACGCCGAGCGGCAGCGGCAGTTCGAATCCGAGTGCCGAGATCAGCAGGATGACGATCACGACGCTGGAGAAGATCAGGTTCTGCGCCACGATGCGGCGGGCGGCTTTGCTCAGCGCGATGGCGTACGGGATCTTCTGCAGGTCGTTGGCCATCAGCACGATGTCTGCGGTCTCAAGCGCCACGTCGGTGCCGGCTGCGCCCATCGCCACGCCCAGCGACGCCGTCGCCAGCGCCGGCGCGTCGTTCACACCGTCACCCACCATCGCGACCACCGGGTCGCGGCGGCGCTTGCCTGCTTGTGTCTGCACCGCCGGCTTCAGCAGCTCTTTGATGCGCATGACCTTATCCTGCGGCAGCAGGTCGGCAAAAAATTCCGGCACGTTGGCCTGCAGCGCGATCGCGCGCGCCACGCGCTCGTTGTCGCCGGTCAGCATCACCACGCGCTGCACGCCGACGGCGCTCAAGTCCGCGGCGATCTGCGCTGCGCCCGGCCGCAGCACATCGGCGATTGCGATCACGCCGAGCACGTTCATCACTGCGTCGCTCTTGACTTTGGCCACGATGACCGAAGTTTTGCCTTCGTCCTGCAGACGCGTCACTTCCTTGAGCGCCGCCTGCCGGCCGAACAGCTCGATGCCCTCGAAGTAGCGCGGGCTGCCGATGGCGATTTCGGTGCCGCCCATGAATTCGACCTGCGCCCGCACGCCGCGGCCGGTGACCGACTGGAACTGCGTCACGTCCGGCCATTGCAGACCGCGATCGGAGGCTGTCTTGACGATTGCCGCCGCCAGCGGGTGTTCGGATTTCGACTCGACCGCCGCCGCCAGCAGCAGCAGCGTGTTCTGCTCGTTTGGCGCATGATGCTCCACGGTGCGGCGCGCCGGGGTGCGGAAGCTGGTAGGCGTGCTGGCCAGCGACTTATGCTCTTCGTCGAACAGCGGAATCACCGTCACGTCGGTCACCGTTGGGCGGCCCTCGGTGAGCGTGCCGGTCTTGTCGAAGGCGACCACCGTAATGTCTGCCGCGCGTTCGAGGTGTGCGCCGCCCTTGAACAGCACGCCGCGCCGCGCCCCATTGGCGATGGCCGAAAGAATCGCCGACGGCGTGCTGATCACCAGCGCGCACGGCGAAGCGACCACCATGGCCGTCATCGCGCGGTAGAACGCGGTCTGGAACGCTTCGCCCAGCAGCAGATAGGGCACGAAGATCAACAGAATCGTGAATATGATCACGCCGGCGGCATAGACGCGCTCGGCTTTGTCGAGGAAGCGCTGTGTCTCGGCCTTTTCGCTTTGGGCGGTTTCCACCAGCTTGATGAGCTTGGCGATCGTCGAATCGTGCGCCAGCCGCGTGACTTCGATTTCGATGCCGCCCGACTGATTGATCGTCCCGGCGAACATCGTGTCGCCGACGCGCTTGGTGACCGGCATCGACTCGCCGGTGAGCGACGACTCGTCGCATGAGCTCTCGCCTTCGAGCACGGTGCCGTCGAGCGGCACGCGCTCGCCCGGGCGCACGATGATGTGATCGCCGAGCACGAGTTGTTCGATCGGCAGCAGCGCAGTGGCGCCGTTGCGCTTGGTGAGCGCCTGATTCGGCCGCAGCTTCATCAGCGCACGGATGGCGTCGCGGGTGCGGCCGAGTGCATAGCCCTGCAGCACGTTCGACAGCGAAAACAGGAACAGCAGCATCGCGCCCTCGAAGGGCGCATTGACCGTGGCCGCGCCGAGCGCCGCCAGCACCATGAGCATGTCGACCTCGACGGCGCCGCGGCGCAGCGCGGCGATGCTCTCCTTCACTCCGAATGCACCGCCGGCGACATAGGCTATGACGTACAGCGCGGTCGTAACGGTGGTCTGCGCCGGCGACAGCATCGATATGGCCAGCGCAGTCAGCATCGTCACCAGCGTGATGCCCACCAGAATGCTTTCGATCTGGGTTTCGGTCAGGCGCGGGGCAGGTGAAGATTCGGAGGGATCGGATGGAGAAACTGCACGGGAAGCTTGCATCATGGCTGAGTATACGGTCCGGAAAACAAACATGTCCCGCCAAAAGGCGGGACATGCGTGTGCTTGTCAGTCGAGCTTGCGCTCGCGCGGACTAGAAGCGGCTGCGTCCGCCGCGATCGCCACCGCGTCCGCCGCGGTCGCCGCCACGGCTGCCACCGCCGCCGAAGCCACCACCGCTGCGTCCACCACGGTCGCCGCCGCCGAAGCCACCACCGCTGCTGCGGCGCTCACCGCCGCCGCCGAAGCCGCCGCCCGAAGCGCGGGGTTCCATCGGCTTGGCCTCGTTCACGCGCAGCGCGCGTCCGTCGACTTCGCGTCCGTCGCACACCTGGATCGCCTTCAGCGCGTCGGCCGGGGTTTCCATCTCGACGAAGCCGAAGCCGCGCGACTGGTTGGTGTCGCGGTCTTTGATGATGCTGACCGAGCGGATGGCGCCGGCCTGGGCGAAGACGGCGCGAAGCGTCTCTTCTGTGGTGTTAAACGACAGGTTGCCAACGTACAGTTTCGTGTTCACAAGATCCTCCTGCGGATCAAAAAGGGAATGCGCCATCGGGCTTATCCGCGACGGCAAAAGCTAAAGTAGGACAACTGAGCGAATGGTTCTTCTTGCGCGTCCGAATCGCAGTGAGGGGAACAACGACTGTGAGACGAGGACCAACCTGCGGAACGACTAACGACTATCGAAACGATTGCGCGACTATCCCTACCAACGGGCGTAAGTATCTCACACATTTCGGATTTTGTAACTACTGGGAGTGCGCAAAGCCCAATTGGTATCCGCGAAACA
>CAXNFZ010000004.1:0-28287 GCA_964201495.1 Chloroflexota bacterium
TTCCCCTTCTTCCTCTCCCCACCTATCTCCTCGCCAACCACGCCACGATCGCCACCATGGCAATCATCCCCAGCAGCTGCACACCCCACGCTCCTGGCGGGCCGCCTGTGCCAGTCAGCACCCAGCCCGTCGCGGGCGGAATGAGAAACATTCCCAGCGATGCGATGCCGCCCACGATGCTGCTGACCGACGCCGCATCCGCCGGAAATCGGCGAATCGCCATCGACGCCACAGTCGGATAGATCGGCCCATACGCCAGGCCCACGACCGCCGCAGCCGCCACGGCCACCGGCAGCGACAATCCGGGTGCGAGCATCACCACCACGCCGGCAGCGGCCACGGCCAGCAGCACATACAAACCACGCGTCACTCCCGTGCGTGCCAGCAGCACGCCGGCGAAATAACGGCCGATGGCGAACCCGGCGAAGAACGCGCTCGCCGCCAGCGCGGCCTGTTCCACATTCGCGCCCACTGCCCGCACCACCACTTCGGTCACCCAGCTCGAAAATGCCACTTCCACGCCGACATACACCGCCAGTAGCGCTGCCAGCCCCAGCACCAGCGGCGATCGCAGCAGCGGCCACACACCGCCGTGCGCTCGCTCCCCCGGCGCCGCCGCCTGCGCTGCCGGCAGCGTCAGCCCCAGCAATCCTGCTGCGAGGTTAGGCACCAGCGCAATCGCAAACCCCGGCAGCGGATCATTCCAGATCCGATAGCACATGCTCACCACCAGCGGCCCGAGCAGAGAGCCCACCCCGTAGAACGCCAGCACCCGGTTCAGCGTCGATGCAGCTTCGCCTGCGTCGCGTGAACGCAGGCCGATCCACGTCGAATAGCCGAGCTGCGTACACGACTGTCCGATTCCCAGCACCACCGCCGCCGCCAGCAGCGCCGGCAGGGACGGCGCCGCCGCGAATAACCCCAGGCTCAGCAGCAGCAGCACCGGCGCCGCCAGCAACGGCCGCAGCCCGAATCGCCGGCTCACCACCACGATCACCGGCGTCGCCACCAGAAAACCAATCGACAACGCCGAATACAGCGCGCCCATCTCCGCCAGCGAAACCCCGCTGCGCCCGGCCAATGCCCCCAGCGACGGCCCGATCAACGATGTGTTCAACCCCATCGTCATCGTCACACCCGCGGCGATCAGCAATGCATTCTTCGATTCCGACGACGTCGGCGATGTATTTGTCCGCATACTTTTCCTGACACTCACTTATTCCAGGTACATCCGCCGTTAGGGGTGAATGTATTTCTCACGCGAAAAACGCGAAAAACGCGAAAAACGCGAAGAACGCGAAGAACGCGAAGAACGCAAAGAACGCAAAGTGGTCTGAATTCCGTCGCTGAAGATATTTCCTCAAGCGAAGGCACGGAAAAGTCATAAAAAGCCTTTTCCTTCGCGTTCTTCGCGGCTTCGCGTGAGACAAATCTGCTGGCGAAATTCGCCCCTGACTGCAAATACCACCTCGTATCCGGGAGTGGCTAAACTCGACTACATGAACCCGCGAATCCCGGGAGTGCGCAAAGCCCAATTGGTACCCGCGAAACACGCCATCGCCCGCCCCCTTCGGGGGCGGGCAATGGCGTGTTTCGCGGGTTTCATCAATTAGATGTCGTGCTGCATTCGCTCGACCGCTGCCACAACTTCGTCTTTGCGCTCGCGCGGCGATCCGTCGCACAGCAGGTGCAGCACAGTACCGCGCACTTTCACATCTTCATCTTCGCTCATCTCGAGCGCCCGATCCCACACGCGGGGATCGTTGAATTTCACATGACACGGGCAAAGCACCCGGAGCGCCTCATTGCGCTCACGCACATCATCGCTGCGCGTTGCTTCCAACAGTTCGTCGATCTCATGCCGCGCCGTGTTCTGCATCATCGTCGCTCTGCCTTCGTTACTTTCCGATATACGGACCAGCCACCCAGCAGACGAAATCCTGCACGTTCATATAACTTCATCACGCCACTTTCGTTGTCCACATCCACGAACAGCGTTGCCTCGTTCATGCCTCGCGCACGCAGCGCCGCACATGCGCGCGCCAGCAACGCGCGCGCTACGCCGCGCCTGCGCCATTCGCTCTTCACCCACAGCCAGTACACCCACCCGCGGCGCAGCCCGAAGCGGGCGTTATCCGGCTCATACACCCCTGGGTGCGCACCGCCAACAGGTTCGCCGCTGTGCGCATCCCATGCCACCAGCCAACCCTCAGGCTCTGCAGCCGGGTCGGCCTCCATTCCGCGATAGTCGTCCTCCGTCGCCTCGACATGCCCGCGCGCACTGCGAAACGCTGCGTTGCGCGCCTCCAGCACGCGCCGTCGCTCGCTCACCTCCGGCGTGCGCACCCGCAGGCCGGAGGGCAACTGCGGCACATCGAGCGGCACAGACAGTTCACACAGCATTTGCGCATAGCGCCACGCCGGCGTGAACCCGGCCGCCGCCACAAACGCGCGCTGCCCCGCCTGCCCATCGATCATCGTCATCTCTACGATGCACGGCCCCGCCACAATTTCTCGCGCGCGCTGCTCCTGCCAGCGCAGCACCACCGCACCGCATCCGCTGCGCTGCGCACGTGGATGCACGCCGCCCTGCAGCGTGAAGATGCGTTCTCCCGCGCTCGTCTCGCCGGGCAACACCATCCCATATGCACACACGACGCCATCGCGTTCGATCACCACGCAGTCGCGCTCCGGCACGAATGTCGGCATGCGCTCCCAGCGATTGCGCAGCAGCGCTTCGTCGGTCGCCTGAAACTGAAAGCCGGCGTGCACCCACGCAGTGTTCTCAATCTCGACGATCGCCGCAATGTCGCGCTCCGGGTCGCAGCAGCGCAGGGTGTCGCTCATGATCAGATCGCCTTGCGCCATTTCGTCCATCCCCGCGCAGCGCGAAATCCCACACTCTCGTAGATCTTCGTCGCCCCGCTCAGGTTCTGGGAATCGACCGTCAGCATCGCCTCGGTCATGCCGAGCACACGCAGCTGCACGAACGCCCGCACCAGCAGCGCTCGCGCCACACCACGCTTGCGCCACGGCCGCCGCACCCACACCGGGTCGGTCCACCCACGTTTCGTGCCGTAGTACTCGTTGTCCAGCGCATAGATATTCACGTGCACCGCCGCCGCCGGCTCGCCGGTCGCCTCATCCCACACCACCTGCCACCACTCCGGATGCGCGAGCGGATCGCTCAGCAGGCCGGCGTAATCCGCTTCGGTGAAGTCGCGATGTCCCCAGTGATCATGGAACGCTTCGTTGCGCGCCTCATGCACGCGCCGCACCTCTGCAGCGCCCGGCGGCCGCACGATGAGCCCCTCCGGCAACGGCAGATCCGGGATCGGCTCGCGCAGGTCGCGCAGCATTTGCAGCGTGCGCCGCACCGGCGCGTATCCGTGCGACTGCATGAGCGCCGCTTCTCCGACGACGCCGTCGATCGTCATCGCCTGCAGCGCATGCACACGACCCGGCAGCGTCGCCGTGTGCGCGTGCGCTTCCTGCCACGCCAGCACCTCCGCCCCGAAGCCGCGCCGATGAAAACGCGGATGCACGCGTCCGTCGAGCTTAAACAACTGCAGCCCCTCGTCGCTCAGATGCCACGTCACGCTGCCGTACGCCGCCACGACGCCGTCGCACTCCCACACGGCGCAGTCGCGATGCGGCTCGAAGTTCTCGAAATGCGTCCAGTCGTTGCGCAGTTCACTTTCCTGCAAGCGAAACTCCAGGCCGGCCTGCTCCCAGCACAGATTGTCGATCTCGACGATCGCCTGCACATCCCGCTCCAAATCACACATCCTCATGCTTCCCTCTCTCTTCCCTCTCTCTTCCCTCTCCCCTCTCCCCTATTCCGTGCCGCATCCACACATTCGGTTCAATGTACACGCCTTCGTCGCGCTCACGGTCGATATGCACCGGGGACAGCGCCCCGGGGACGACATATTCGCCGCTCTCGGGGAATCGCATGCCGGCCCATGCTTCCCATTGCGCCACCGTGCCGGGAATGGTCATCGATCGCGGGGCAATGTTTTCGATGCGCGCACCGAGCCGCCAGTGCGCACGCAGCCACGGATCGAACGGCGCGCCGGACGCGTCGTGCGTCCACGTCACGTAGCGTTCCATCGGCGTAAGCGGGTAGCGCGCCTTCCACGTCGGCCGCACCGGCGCCACCAGCGATTCGAAGCCTGCCCGCGCCGCCAGCGCTCGCATGTGCTCCAGGATCGCGCGCGATACGCCGCGCCCCTGATACTCCGGTGCAATGCTCGCCTCGATCGCGGTCAGCATGTTCGGTCGCACACCGCCGAGCTGGTCCGCAACCGCCTTCTCAAACACGGCGTCCCACCCGTCATCTGGCAAGTCCTCTTCCCAGAAAAACGGCAGCGTATGCGCCACGGCTGCCGGCCGATCCCCCGCATCAGCGTCGAGCAGCACGAACTGAAATTCCGCAAAGTCCTGCTGCAGGTTTCCCCACAACCGATCGGCGACCGGATCATGAAACATGAATTCCGGCCAGACGCGCTGTTTGATCGCCAGCCAGACTTCGTCCGGCAGCGTCGGCTGCTCAGCGTAGGTTGCAACGCGCAGGTTCATCTTGAAATTTGTCTCCAATCGCTCCATCAGGAAGCGCTTCAGAAAGTACCGACGGCGGTCGAGTAATCACAAAAAGAGCCGCCGACTCATGCGTTCCTCTGGCTGTTCGATGCGAGGCAACAAAAAAGCCACAGGGCAACGTGTGCGCCTGTGGCTTGCGTTCGTCAGGAAGAGCTCTTTCAACCTCGGCGGGCAACAGGCGCAGTACGGCGATCGAATGCCGGATCGCTGGCGAGAAATCGGATCATTCCGTTCATGCTGTCCATGTTTGCCGCACCTCCCTGTAGATTTACGTCGGTTGAAAACTTGGACGAAGTGTAACGACGGTACTGAATTCTGTCAAACAGCGGATGGCATAGGGCGCTTCCGCAGCGCCCGCACGGCGTATGCCCCCAGCCCGACCAGCATCGTCGACGCGGCACAGGCCGCCACCGCCACCGCCATGCCAGCCCCCGGCCCGATGCCGAACCACGGGCCGAGTGTCGTCGCCAACACCCCGTCGCCGTCGCGCAGCGCCGGCTCCAGCACACGATCCGCCGTGAGTCCGGCCATCAGCGGCGTGATCGGGTTGGTCAGCCACGCGATCATTCGACGCGCTGTGAAGACGCGTCCCTGCACGTCGGCCGCCACCTGCGTCTGCCAGATCGCCTGGTTGCTCCCGTTCACGATCGGGATAATCAGCGCTTCGAGAAAAAGCGCCGCCATCCAGAACGGCTGGGCTCGCCCGAAACCGAGCAGCAGCATCGCCGCACCCATTGCGGCGTGGCCGGCCAGCACGCCGTGCACACGCTGCTTCGGACCGCCCCACGCCGTCATCAACACCCCACCCGCTACGCCGCCGATCGCCCCGGCCGTCATCACACCGGCCAGCGCAAGCTCGTCGTTCGCCGTGCGCGACAGCACCATCGGCGCCGTCAACGTGCCGATCACGCCGCCAAACAGATTTCCCAGAAAGAAAACAATCTGCAGACCGAGCAGATGTGGCCGCGCAAAAATATACCGAAACCCGAACGACGCCTGCTGCAGCAGTCCGTTGTTCACCGCTGCCGACGAGCTCATTTCCTCGCTGCGCGCCGGCTGCGGCACCGCCACGATTGCCAGCGCTGCCAGCGCCAGGAAAAACGTCACGAAGTCGATCGCCAGCAGTCCGTTCAACCCCAGAAACGGATATAAGGCACCTGCCGTCAGCGGCGCCGCCACGCCCGGTCCGGCTTCCAGCAGCGACATCAGACCGTTCGCCCGACCGAGCTGGTCTTTCGGCACCATCAGGCTGATGCTGGCCGAATATGCCGGCCACTGAAACGCGCTGAACAACCCATTGATCGCTGCTGCGGCATACAGCGCTTCCATCTCCAGTCGGCCGCCCGCTGCAAACACCAGCACCAGCCCGCTCGCCGTCACCGCGCCAAGATCGCTCAATGCCATCATCCACTTGCGGCTGTAGCGATCGACCCATACCCCCGCCAGCGGCGAGATCAGCAGAAAAGGCGTGATGTAGAACACCTGCATCAGGCCGACCGCCGTGGCGCTGCCGGTTTTTTCAAACGCCCAGATCGTCAGTGCGAACTGACTCATCTGCGTGGCGAAGATCGAAATGAGCTGACCCAGCCAGATCAGCAGGAACGCGCGAGTGCCGTGTAGATGCATTTTAGATTTCAGATTTTAGATTTTAGATTTCAATCTGAAATCTGAAATCTAGTAACTACTCAGGCCTAAATCAGTATTTCCCGCGAAACGCGCTATTACTTCCCCCGAAGGGGGACGGACTAGCGCGTTTCGCGTTGGAAAAATGGATGGCCTGAGTAGTTACGAAATCTAAGATCCGCGTCCCCACGCGCCGGCCGCCGCCACGAGCGCAGCGTCGTCGAGCCAGCGGGCGCCGAGCGTAAACCCATACGGCCGGCCGTTCGACAGAAAGCCGCCGGGCAGCGCCAGCAGCGGTGCGCCGGCCAGCACGAAGCGCTCGTCGAATCCGTGCGGGCTGAACGTGCCGATGAAATCCAGGCCGTGCGCCTGCAGCGTCGTCTCGATCGAATCACGCGCTGCCGCACGGCCTTCGCGCACGCGCACCGCGTATTCTTCACGCGTCCATCGGCACCGCAATGCCTTCTCGAGCCGCCCCATGCCGTTCGGGGCACGACGCGCCAGGTCCTCCTGGTTGAACGCGTGAACCTGCTTCAAATCCCGCACCGGCGCCTGAGTTACTTCGAGATACGACGCCACGCCCTGCACGTAGCCGTACGACATGATGTTGGTAAGCACAGTGCCGAACTTCGGAAGCGTCACGTCGACCACCACTGCGCCGGCTGCTTTCAGCGCCCGTCGCATGCCGGCGAACGCCTCACGATACATCGCACCACCCTCGCGCACGCGCACCAGCCCGATGCGCCGCCCTCGCAGGCCGTCCTGCGCCAGCGCATGCGACACGCCGCCCACATGCAGCACCGCGCCGCGCGGGTCTTCCGCCGCCTCGACGCAGGCGGGATCGTGCGGATCGAAGCCAATCAGCGCGTCCATCAGCACCGCCATGTCCGCCGCCGTGCGCGCCATCGGGCCGGCCGTATCCGTCGCATCCGTAATCGGGATCACGCGGTCGCGACTAATCAATCCAAGGCTGGGCTTCAGCCCATACAGCCCGTTGCACAAGCTCGGATAAATAATGCTGCCGTGCGTCTCCGTGCCGACCGCCGCCGCGCACAGTCCCGCCGCCGTTGCCGCGCCGGAACCCGAACTGCTTCCACCGACGTCGTGCGCGCCATACGGGTTGCGCGTCTGCCCGCCATTGGACGAAAACCCATTCGGCGGTGGTTCGCTCGCGAAGAAATTCGCCCACTCACTCAGGTTGGTCTTGCCCAAAAGAATCGCCCCACTCGCACGCAGCCGCTCCACCAGCCTTGCATCGCGATCGCTGCTCGCATCGCGCAGCACGGCCGCCCCCGCCGTCGTGTGCATGCGATCGCCGGTGCCGATGTTGTCCTTGATCATCACCGGAATGCCGTGCAACGGCCCGCCTGTCTTTTGTCGATCGGCCGCATGCGCGTGGTTCAGCGCGTCCGGGTTCAGCTCCATCACCGCGTTCAGCTTCTGCATGCGATCGATGCGCCGCAAATAGTGCAAGGTCAGGTCCACAGAGCTCAGCTCACCCGACTGAAGTTTTTTACGCAGGTCAGCAATTTCCGCCTTGCGAACGGACCGCGCCACCTGTGTCGCTCGCGCCTCGAATATCGCCAGCGCGTTTTCGAACGGTCGAAAATTCAGCGGCAGGCCGCGCTGGAATCGGCGCAGCCGTTTCTGGGAACGCACCTGGGTGGCGACATATTCGTCATAGAGCATGAGAATCGCAGAATACGTCGGTTCAACGCGCGCGTCTATTGTCCATTTGGGTAAATGGATGCACCCGAGCGGGTAATCCGCCGTCGAAAAACTGCCGTCAGCGTCGCCCCCACCGCCGCTGCCGCGAACGCGCCATACGCCAGCATAGAAGACGCTTCGGCGCTCAACTGCAACCCCACTGCACTCAACAATAGTTGCACGTAATTGCCGACGTCGTCGTAACCCAGCGCGCGCCGCACTCGCCAGTGCCAGTCCGTGCAGAAGCAGTAGCCGACGCCGTAGCCGAACAACGGCCCCAGCGCAAACCACGAAATCGCCGTCACCACCATCACCACCAGGTGCAGCCGACGCGTCCGCCGCGGTATCCAGCCGAACACGTTCACGAGCACCACCAGCCCGTGAAAAATGAAAAACACGGCGTCGAGGAACCGATACAGCTCAGTCATGCTTAGTCATGCCTCATGTCCACAAAAAGCTATTTCTTCGCGTTCTTCGCGTTCTTCGCGTGAACAACATCTGCTGTCGACATTCGCCCCGAACTGCAGATGCACTTCAGCAATTCCCGACTTCGAACGCGCCGCGGCAACGGCGCTACGCACTCATAGGATCTCTTCGCGCACTGCGAACGGATCTGCACCGATCGAGTTGTGCGCGAACAAGTCGATCGCGCCGATGTCCGACGACACCATGCTCGGGGACCCGCGATCGACGATGCGCGCAAAGCACGGGAATCCGCTCCAATCCTCGGACGCGCCAGCAAACAGCGGCGGCACGCACACGACCGCGTCGAACGCCGCGGTGCCGGTGCGCTCGATCAGCGCGCGCAGCGTCGCAGCAAACGCATCCGCCAGCGCATCGTCAGGCACGCTCGACGCGCCGAAAATCCACGTGTCTTTCGGCCGCATCGCCGCCGCATGCACGAAACCCCGCAACGCGCCTGCCGCGAACCCCAGCCCCAGATCGTCGTGTGCTGCCAGCATGTCTTCGAAAAAATTAGCGCCGTGCTGCACATGGTAGTCGCACGCCGCGCGGCGCAGTGCTTCGAAGCGCGCATAGTGCATGCCGCGACCGAGCGCCAGCTGTGCGTGCGCATGTCGGATCGACGCACCGCCGCGTGGGCCGCCGTTCCACATCCAGATGAAATAGCGCGCCTGCTCGTCCTGCTCGTGCGCCGCGCGCGCCCATGTCAGCGCCGTCCGAAAATAGTCGCGCAGGTGCGCTGCCGTGAACCGCAGCGGATCCGGCTCATCGAAAATCTGTACTGCGCACTGGCCATCCCAGCGCGCCGGGTTGCCCGCCGTCACGCAGTGCTCACCCCGCACGCGGCCGAAGACGTCCTCGGCCGTCGTCTGCAGCGGCTGTGCGAACAAATCGACTTCGTCGACGACCACCTCCGGCGCAGCATGCCGCTGCGGCCGCTTGTTGCGCAGCGGGTTGTACAACGCTCCATCCCACGTCACGCGATTCACCACCCGCACCACGGTCTGGCATTCCACGGACTCGATGCTGCCCAGTTGCCGGCTCGTCCATTCGCGCATCGACGGCGGAATCACGCAGCGCCCTTCCACACGCTCGATGTGAAACAACCGCGTCACTCGCGCAGCTGCCGCTGCGTCCAGCGCCGCCACGATTTCAGGCAGGTCGGTGATGCGCGGCATAGACCTCCTCCAGCTTCGGCACGATCGCGCTCCAGTCATAGCTGTGCTGCACGAACGCGCGCGCGCGCGCGCCCAGCTCCGCGCGCCGCTGTGGGTCGATCAGCAGCGTGATCACCGCCCGCGCAAACTCCTGCGCAGCATCGGCCAGCATCAGCTCACGCCCGGATTCAACGTCGAATCCCTCGGCACCCAGGCGTGTGCTCACGACGGCTTTGCCCATCGCCATCGCCTCCAGCAGCTTGAAGCGCGTGCCCCCGCCAGCCAGCAGCGGAGCGATGTACACCGATGCCGCCCCAATGTACGGCTGCACCTGCGGCACCGCACCGGTGATGCACACGCGCGAATCGTTCCGCAACACGTCCAGCCGCACACCTGGCTTCTGACCGACGAGCAGCAGCTTCACGTTCGGCACCGCGCGCGCCACTTCCGGCAGCACATCGCGCGCAAACCACAGCGCTGCGTCGATGTTCGGCCGGAAATCCATCTTGCCTGTGAACACCAGCGCCGCATCTTCGGAAGACAGCCCCGCCGGCAGCGGACCGGACGCCGCGTAGTCAACCACGTCGATGCCGTTGCACACCACATGCACCCGTGCCGCCGGCGCCAGTGCACTCAGCACGCGCCGATCCTGCTCGGACACGCACAGCGTGTCCTCGGCACGATCCAGGATTCGTCGCTCGAACGCACGCAGGCGCAGCGACTGCACGAACGAATACGCCGCTCCGTGCCAGCGCCGCGGCCGGCGCAGGTCGCTCAGGAACGCGCGCCGCTGCAGCAGATATTCGCAGTTGTGGTCGTCAAACACCACGCGCGGCAACAAGGGCGCGACGCGCTCATCGAACAAGTAACGCGCCAGCTCGATGCCCTCGACCTGCACGACGTCCTGCCGCACTTCCTTCAGAAAGTCGACGAGCGCGTCACGGAACTCGGGCGACCACAGCCGCCACGCCATGTCCGGCAGCGACGACGTCACGAGCGTGCGCAGCCGATCGCCGCCGCTGCGCTGCGGCACGCGCACGCGCACGATGCGCGCACAGGCGCGCGTCAGCTCGGAGGTGCACCCGGCGGACGACGATGCGTCTTCATCAAAACTGAGCAAACTGATCTGGTGCCCGCGCGCGGCGAGGTGCGAGATCAGCCCCCAGTTGCGGAGAGCAGTGCCCTGACGCGGTGGATGCGGCAGTTGCGGCGTGAGAAAAAGCAGCTTCACAAAGTTAGCGCCTGACGATACACCATGCACGTCTCGTGCGCCGCACGCTGCCAGCTGAATTCCGCCGCCCGTGCCCGCCCTCGTTCGCCCAGCACAGCGCGCGCCACGGCATCGTTCCACAACGTCTGCACGTGCGTCGCCAGAGCTGCCGCATCGCGCGGCGCATGCAGCAGCGCCGCATCGCCGACCACCTCAGGCAACGCTCCGCTGTCGCTGCAGATCACCGGCACACCGCGCTGCATCGCCTCGAGCACGATCAACCCGAAGCCTTCCGAGAGGGCCGGGTGCAGAAGCAGACGCGCCCCGCGATACAGCTGGTCCAGCTCAGCATCATCGACGCGGCCTGCGAAGCGCACCCGCTCGTGCACACCGAGCGCACGTGCAATTTCCGCAGGTTCGCTGTCCACCCAGCCAGCCTCCCCCACCACGATCAGACGCACATCCTCCGGTGTGCGCACCAGCGCCTGCAACAGCGTGGCCAGGTTCTTGCGCGGCTCGAACGTCCCGACGAACAACGCATACGGCGGCGTCGATTCGATATGGGGGAAATTCGACGCCGCACTCGCCATATCGTCGGCCGCTTCCAGCACCACATGCGTGCGCGGCAGACATTCCGGCAGCAGGCGCGCGATGTCGGCGCGGGTAAATTCGGAAACGGCGATCACACGATCAGCGCGCCGCGCACTCCGTGTAATGCTGCCGTAGTAGCGCGCCGCTGCCGCCGTCATCACTTCCGGATGCTCGAGGAAGTACAGATCATGAATGGTGATTACTTTGCGAAAGCGCCCACGGCAGGCGATGAAGTCGGGCGAATGCAGCACGTCGATGGGGTCGCGTGCATCGAGCGCAGCCAGCTCGAGCGGCAGCGTCCACGCTTCGAAACGATGATGCGCCGGGGTGACCACACGCCGCACACGCACGCCGATGGGCAGCCAGTCGATCTCAGTGTCACGCCGATCGAGCAGCGCAGTCAGGCGCAGCGGGGCGCCGCCGTCATCGTCGAGACCTGCCAGCGCCTGCACCAGCCGGCGTGTGTAGTTCGCGATGCCGGCGCGCCGATAAAACATCAGGCGGCAATCGACGGCGACGTGCAGCGGGCGCGTGGTCACGACGCCAGCACTCCTTCGTGCCGCAGCAGCCAGATTTTGGCCGGCAGCCCGCCGCCGTAGCCGGTGAGCGCGCCGTTCGCTCCGATGACGCGGTGGCATGGAATCAGAATGCTGATCGGGTTGCGCCCGTTGGCCTGCCCAACTGCCCGCGATGCCTTCGGCTGCCCGACGATCGCCGCAATCCGGCCATACGTCTCAGTATGGCCATATGAAATCGCCGCGACCTCGGCCAGCACCCGGCGCTGAAACTCGCCGCAGCCGTCGAGCGACGTCGGCACGTCGAACACGCTCCGCCGACCGGCAAAATACTCGGTCAGCTGCGCACACGCATGTTCGAGCAGCTCACAGGATGCTTTTGTCACTGATGCGCCGTCTGCATCGACGAAATGGACGCCGGTCACGGCATCACGCGTGCTTTCAATCAACAAATACCCCACCGGCGAATCGAGCACGGCTCGATAGCTGGCAATCAGGCGCTCATCATCTGCGTTTCGAGCCATCGGCGGCAATGTTACTCTGCGGCTCGCACGGCCTTCACAGCGGGGACTGAGAACGCTGCCCTCTGCGATCTCTGTAGCAATGTCCACAGACGCACGTCAGGAAACCCCGTCAGGCCGAGTTATCCACAGAGTTATCCACAAGCTGCGTGTTGTTTTCACGTTATCCACACAAAACGAATAGTTTTCCACAGAGAATGCCATATTTTAGGCAAGTTATCCACAAATCCCTCCCTTGCCCTGTGGATAACTTGCCTAAAAGTGTGGATAAGCTGCATATTTGGGGAACGATCCAGGCCCAGATATATCCGCACAAAAATGTCGGCCAAATCTAACCCGGCAGAGAATGTTATTCTGCATCACGATAACGGCTCAGGCCGTGATTCGCGGAATATCCTTGAGTTTAGTCACTCCCTCAGGCCCAGGTCGATACTTCCTGCAAAACATGCTGGGAAATAGGCTGGCCGGAGCAGTTACGCAACAAGACATGTGGCGAGTCTGGCTCGTCACCATCCAATCGTTCATGAAAAATCTGTGGCGCAACCTTGCAAATTCGGCCTTCGCAGCCATGTTCATGCTGCTATTCAGCTATGAAATGCCGGCGCAGACGGAACGCGCGCGGGCGTTGGACGTTCTGCTGAGCAACGCCCGGTTCGACCTGGCGGGATGGATTGTGAATGCTGGATGGGACAAGCTCAAGTACGAATTCGACGTCCCGCACCTCGACCTTAGCGAGGCGGAACAAGTGCAGCACGTGCGTGACCTCATGCGCCATATCGATCAGGCCGACAAACTCGAAGCCGAGGTTGCCGCGCGCTACGCCAACCCGAACGAACGAAATCCGGCCGCCGCCACGGCCGCCCTGCGCGCCGAGCGCGACGCCCTGCTCCAGCGCATCGATGCCGACCGACCACTAGCCGAAGCCATCCTGCAGGCGCAGGCGGAAAGCGTGCTGCGCGAAGAAGACTTCGGCCTGGCTGGCCAGCCGATGCCGCCGCTCCGCTTTCGCCTGACGAAGCTGCCGCACATCCTCATCATGTCCCGGCGCGACCGCATCGATCGCATCGACCAGCGCGAGCTCGCCGTCGACCTCAGCGTCGATGCCGCCGATCGCATCGAGCGCGCCGTCGACGCGCGCTTCGATGTGTCATCGCTCGTCACCCCAATCGGCGGCTATTCCACCTACCCGACCATGCTGCCGGAAACGTCGTCCCTGCGCTTCATCATCGAAACTTCCCTGCATGAATGGACGCACAACTACCTTTTCTTCAGCTGGGTCGGCACGGCTTATGACCGCGATCCGGTTGCGCGCACAATCAACGAAACCACGGCCAGCATCGTGCAGCGTGAACTCGGCGTGCGCGTGATAGAGCGCTTCTATCCAGACTTGCTGCCGAGCCTGCTTCCAAATTCGCAACCGACGGAATCCGCACTGGAGCATCTGGTAGCCAGCCTGGCCGTCGACGTCGCCGCACAGAACACGTTCGACTTCAATCATGAGATGCGCATCACACGCATCCGCGTCGATGAACTGCTGGGAGCCGGGCGAATCACCGAGGCCGAACGCTACATGGAAGAGCGCCGGGAAGCCTTTATCGCCGCAGGATATGGCCTGCGCAAGCTGAACCAGGCATACTTCGCCTTCTACGGCGCCTACAACGCTGAACCAGGCGGTGCGCCGGCAGCAGGCAAGGACACCATCGGCCCAGCCGTGCAGGCGCTGCGCGCACGATCGCCGTCCGTCGGCGCGTTCGTGCGCGCTGTGGCGCAGTTGAACGGGCCGGACACGATTCAGACCAGCGCTCCCTGACGGCCGGGGTGTATTCGCCAACAGAGCCAATGCATGTCTCACGCGAAGCCGCAAAGAACGCGAAGAGGTCTGAATTCCGTCGCCGAAGAATCTTCCTCAAGCGAAGGCGCAGAAACCCACAAAAATCTCTTTCCTTCGCGTTCTTTGCGGCTTCGCGTGAGGAAAATCTGCTGTCGAAATTCGCCCCCAACCCAGAATACATCCCAGGAGCATCTCCCCAAGCTCCGTCAGATAAACTTGGGCACTCATGAGCACTCGAACCATCGAATTCAAAGGCAAACCGCTCGCTATCGTCGGCAATCCCGTCGCTGTCGGGGACAAACTCCCCGGCTCAGTTCTGCACGCCAACGACTTCAGCGCCGTCGACCTCGGCGCGATGCCGAGCGCCGTGCGCCTCATCAGCGTGGTGCCCTCACTCGACACCGGCGTGTGCGACGCACAGACAAAGCGCTTCAACGAAGAAGCTGCCAAACTCGGCGACGCCGCCAAGATCATCACCGTCAGCGCAGACCCGCCGTTCACACAGCGACGCTGGGCCAACGATTCCGAAGTGAAAAACATCACCGTGCTGTCGGACCACATGAGCATGGCCTTCGGAAACGCCATGGGCGTGCACATCCCCGAGCTGCGGCTCAACCAGCGCAGCGTCTTCGTCATCGACCGTGATGATGTCGTGCGCTATGCTGAATACGTGCCCGTCTTCGGCCAGCACCCGGACTACGACGCAGCGATCGCCGTCGTCAAGGAACTGCTCTGAACATTGCACATTGCACCTTTCGCATTTCACATTAGAGCCGCCGTCCGGTTCGAAATGTGCAATGTGAAATGTGCAATGTGAACTTTCTATGATTCGTGAACTTGCCGAACGCCTGATCGCCAACGTCGAAAAAGTGATTGTCGGCAAGCGGGACACCGTCGAATTGACGGCGATCTGCCTGCTCTGCCACGGCCACCTGCTCATCGAAGACGTGCCAGGCGTCGGAAAAACCGTGCTGGCGAAGGCACTGGCGCGTTCGATCGGCGGGGCCTTCAAACGCATCCAGTTCACGCCGGACATGCTTCCATCGGACGTCACCGGCACGTCGATCTGGAATCAGAAAACCGGCGATTTTGAATTCCGCCCCGGACCGATCATGGCGCAGGTGGTGCTCGCCGACGAAATCAACCGCGCCACCCCCAAGACCCAGTCTGCGTTGCTCGAGGCCATGGAAGAGCGCCAGGTGACCGTCGACGGCGTCACCCATCCGCTCGGCCAGCCCTTCCTCGTGCTGGCAACCCAGAATCCAATCGAGTACGAGGGCACATTCCCTCTGCCGGAAGCGCAGCTCGACCGATTTCTGATGCGAGTCTCGATCGGCTATCCTTCCCGCGCTCAGCAGGTGGCGATTCTCGATGCGCAACAGTTCACGCATCCGCTCGATTCTCTTCAGCAGGTGACCGACGACGACGAGCTGCTGCGCGTGTACGAGCAGCTCAAAGCCGTGCACGCCGACCCCCTGGTGAAGGAATACATCGTCTCGCTCGTCGACGCCACTCGCCAGCATCCTGATGTGTACCTGGGGTCCAGCCCGCGCGGCGCGCTGACGCTCTACCGCACCGCGCAGGCGCGCGCAGCGCTGAGCGGCCGCGATTACGTGATCCCGGACGACGTGAAAGCGCTGGTCCCGGCGGCGCTCAGCCACCGCATCATCCTCGCCCCTTCGGCGCGCATCAAGGGCGTGCGCGCTGCAGATGTGCTCGCCGAAGTGCTCGCCGACACGAACGTTCCGGGCGCAAGAGTACGTTGACTCACCATTCGTAACGACTCAGGTCAGTCTATTTCTCATCACAAAACACGCTATTCATGAATCGCCATCGTGTGCTCTTACTCTTGCTCAGCGCCGCAGTTGCCGGCGCCGTAGGCAGCGGGCGCGCGTTGTGGTGGGGCATCGCCGGTGCACTGGCTGCGCTGCTCGCCATCGCCGCGATCTGGTCGTGGAGCAGCGTCAATTGGCTGCGCGTCGCACGCCGCAGCCGCACTCAGGTCGCCGTCGTCGGCGACGTCTTCGAAGAGGAATTTCGCCTCACCAACCTGAGCGCTCTGCCGCGGCTGTGGGTTGAAATGCGCGACCATTCGACGCTGCCGCTGCACAACGCCGGCCGCGTCCTCAGCAACATCGCCGGCCACAAATGGCGCGGCTGGCGCACACACACCCGGCTGACCAGACGCGGCCGCTACCGCCTCGGCCCGATCGACGTGTGCTCGGGTGACCCGCTCGGCCTCTATCAGATGCAGCGCTCTGTGCCGATCACCAGCGCACTGCTGGTGCAGCCGTACACCGAGGCGCTGCGCTCCTTCCCATTTCCTGTCAGCCCGCTGCCGGACGGCGAAGCCCTGCGGCGCCGCACGCATACCGTGACGGCCAGCGCGTCGGGCGTGCGCGAATATGTGCCCGGCGACGGCATCCGACGCATCCACTGGCCCAGCAGCGCCCGTCGACAGCGCCTGATGGTGAAGGAATTCGAACTTGACCCGACAGCCGATGTACACATCGTGCTGGATCTCGACGCTGCCGTCCATGTCGAAGCAGACGCCGAGTTCGACGCGCGCAACTCCGAGGGCGAGCCGGTCGCTTTGGAGCCGATCCTGCCGCGCAGCACGCTCGAATACGCAGTGTCCGCTGCGGCGTCATGCGCGCGCTTCTTCCTCGAACAGGGGCGCAGCGTTGGCCTGATCGCGGTGGGTGCACACCGCGAAATCATCGCTGCCGAACGTGGCGAACGCCAGCACTGGCGCATTATGGAAACCCTGGCCGTGGTCGAAGCGGACGGTCGACTGCCGTTCGCACACACGCTGACCACCGAATGCACTTCGCTGCCGCGCGGCACAACGCTCGTGCTTCTCTCCCCCTCCACCCAGCATTCGTGGGCAAACACGGTGCAAGGGCTGGTGCACGGCGGGCTGCGCATCGTCGCCATCGCCCTCGACCCGGCCGGATTCATGGAAACGCCCGCCGCCACGCCTGCGAACGACTCCGCAACTCTCCTCAGCGAACTCGCCGACGCCGGGGCGACGGCCCGCAGGCTGCAATATGGCGAACGCCTCCGGTCAGCGCTCGAGTAACGTTGAATGTTCTGCCGCGTGCTTCGGTCCTGAACTGTGCCGAACCGGACGCGCTATTCGATGACCGTGCCAACCGGCACGCCGATACGCTGCAGCACATAGCCCTGCCCACGAAAATTCGAGATGCGCCAGCGCGTGTTGTGCACGCTCTCGAATTTGCGGCGCAGGCGCGCAATATGCGGCCGCAGCAGACGCAGCGCATGTTCCACGTCGCGCGTCGTTGGAAAGGCGATGCTCGCCATGCGCTCGTACGACACCAGATTCGGCGTGCGCTGCATCAGCGCCTCGATCAAGTTCAGCTCGATCGACGAAAGCAGCACCGGCATGTCCTCGATCACCAGCATCCGGCGCGCTGCATTCAGCTCCAGGCCCGGCAAGCCCACGCTGTTCGCTTCCTTGCGCGTCACCCCGGAACGCTGCACATGCGACGTCTTCAGGTTTGCCGCCTGCGCCTTCATGATCTGCCCCGTCAACCGATCCACAATTTCGGACACACCGTCCGTCGCACACAGGTAGTCCACGACCCCGATTCGCAGCGCATCGACGACCCGGTCAATCGTAGGACTGGAATCCAGCACCAGCACGGGCGGACATCCCGGCAGCCCCTGCAACGTATCGGCAAGGTCCAGCGTCGCCTGACTGGATGACAAATCGAGCAATACGCCGTATACCTCGCCCTGGCTCACACGTGCGACTGCCTCACGAGCACCAACAGCCCGATCAATGACAAAACCTCGCTCCGCTATGCGAGTACCAATTTCGTCACTCAACACACTTTGCCCAACGATAAGAAGACCGCCGGATGTCGGCGACTCAGGTCCATTCGCGCTGTTTATATTTGCCACAATTACATATTGTAAAAACAACGAGAATTTCGCGCAATAGCGATTTCCCCCTTTCTTCTCCCTCCGACGACTGATACCAATGTCATTTTTCGCGCTTCTTGTAATCGACAAAGCGATATCCAGTTCCACGTTCTGTAAATATATATTGCGGATGATTCAGATCTTTTTCGATTTTTTGGCGCAAGTACGTAATATAAAGACGCAAATATTGGGTCTCATCCCGATACTCCCAGCCCCAGACTTTCGACAACAGCGTTTCATGCGGAACCACCCAGCCTGCGTTTTGCATCAGGTGATACAGCAAACGCCATTCCGTCGGGCGCAATTTGACCGCGTTGCCGTCGATGATGACTTCGCGGCGATTGAAGTCGACCTGCAATCGATCATCGACCCGAATCGGCGTCTTTTCGACCTGTGACGGCAGTTCGGCCCGCCGCACGACCGCCTTCACGCGCGTCACCAGTTCACGCGGGCTGAACGGTTTCGTGACGTAGTCGTCGGCGCCGAGATTCAGCCCCTTCACTTTATCTTCTTCTTCTGCGCGCGCAGTCAGCAGAATCACGGGAACCGTGCTTTCGTCGCGAATCATCTTCAACGTCTCAAAACCGTCCATATCCGGCATCATTACGTCGAGCAATACACAATCAGGCAGCATCTCGCGTACTTTGCGCACAGCTTCGAAGCCATTTTCTGCGCTTGTCACGCGAAAGTGCTCCAGCTCCAGATTCATGCGAATGAAGTTAATCATTCGCGGCTCGTCGTCGACGACCAGCACCAGCTTGGAATCATCGTTGGCCATGACCCGAAGTATACGAAGACCGCCGGTCCGACGCCGTTGGGGGGTGCATCCGCAGCAGGTCTTCCGCAGGGAGTGGCTAAACTCGACTACATGAACCCGCGTAGAATCCTTTGAGTGCGCCCCGCCCGCGTCGTCCCAAATCGAAATTTTCTGCTTCACACGCTCAACGGCGTGCTCGTCGCCATCAGCGAAGCATTGAACGATCCCACGCTGATCATGACGGCGCTGCTCAGTCAGCTCACGAACTCGAACCTGCTGATTGGCATCCTCGCGCCGCTGCGCGACACGGGCTGGTTCCTGCCGCAGTTGTTCATTTCGCATCGCGTCCAGCGCGTGCCGCAGAAGATCGTCTTTTATCGCCGCGCCACCTGGTTCCGCATCTCCGGGTGGCTGCTGCTGGTGCTGGCTCTGTTCACGCTGCACGATCACACCTCGCTGCTCTGGGCAATCTTCGTCGCATCACTGGTGATCTCGATTTCTGGCGGCATCGGCGGCCTGGGCTACGTCATCGTCACGGCCAAAGTCATCGCCGCCCACGAACGAGGCCGGCTGTTCGGGCTGCGCGAGTTCCTCGGCGGCGGCCTGAGTGTGCTGATGGGCGGCATCGGTGCACTCATCCTCAGCGGGCATTTCCTCGGAATCGATCTGGCCTTTCCACGCAACTATGCGCTGCTCTTCGCCGTCTCGACCGTCTTTTTCGCCGGCGGCTGCATCGCCTTCGGCCTGCTGCGGGAAGAACCGGACGAAACACAACGCGACGAAGTCCGCCTCATCGATCAGCTGCGCCGCGCCGCCGGAATCCTGCGCAGCCACGCACAGTTCCGAAAATTCATCCTCATGCGCGCCGTGCTCCTCTTCGCCCGCGCCGGACTGCCCTTTATCACGGTGTTTGCCAAACGCCAGCTGCACGTGCCCGACGGGTTCCTCGCCACACTCGTCTCCGTCGCACTCGGCTGCGCACTCGTCGCCGGCCTGTTCTGGGGCCGCCTGAATGACCGCCGCGGCAGCGCCGCTGTGCTCTCGTTCGCTGCTCTGTTCGGCATCATCGCCTGCGCACTCGCGCTGTCGCTCACCTTCCTCAACGGCAGCGCCGGCGGAAACGCCGACACACTCGCGCGGCCACTCCTCATCGTTTGCGCCATGTGCATCGGCGCGTCGAACGCCGGCCTCAACGTCTCGCTCATGCCGCTCATGATCGACGTCGCCCCGTCGAACGAACGGCCGATTTACTACGGCCTCAACAACACGCTGCTCGGCATCGTTCAGATTCTCACCAGCAGCGTCGGTCTCATCGCCGATGCCTTCAGCTACCCGGCGCTCTTCGTCTTTTGCGGCCTCTGCTTCCTCGCCATGCTGCGACTGGTGCACAGCATCGCCAGGGAGAAAGCCCAGCTTGCTGCGCCCTGACAGGCGCATCCGCCGTTGCCCCCCACACCCGCTATCATCTCCTCCATGCCCTCTACTCTCTCCACGTTCTCCATGCCTTCCCTGCCTTCCATGCTCGCCCAGACGCGTGAACGCCCCATCGCGGTCGTCAAAGGCGGTGGAGATCTGGGCAGCGGCGTGGCGTGGAGGCTGTGGAAAGTCGGCTTTCGTGTGATCTGCACCGACCTGGCCCAGCCTCTGGTCATTCGTCGCACCGTCGCTTTCTCCACCGCCATTTACGAGGGCCGCGCGATCGTCGAGGGCGTCTCTGCCGAACGCATCGGCGCCGCCGACGAAGCGTTCTTCGCCTGGTCTCAAAATACGCTGCCGGTCATCGTCGACCCAGAGGCGCGCGTCATCGACATGTACAAGCCCGAAGTCGTCGTC
The DNA here is from genome assembly GCA_964201495.1 of Chloroflexota bacterium. Lineage (GTDB taxonomy): Bacteria > Chloroflexota > Anaerolineae > J036 > Brachytrichaceae > CANJQH01. The sequence continues at coordinate 20,758 of CAXNFZ010000004.1, forward strand.
GACGCGATCATGGCCAAACGCAACACCGGCACTTCGCTCGCGCTCGCCCCCCGCGTCGTTGCGCTCGGCCCGGGCTTCATCGCCGGAACGGATTGTCACGCCGTCGTCGAGACGCAGCGCGGACACGACCTCGGGCGCGTCCTCTGGTCCGGTTCGGCTGCCCCCAACACCGGCATCCCCGGCGTCATCGGCGGCGAAGGCGAAAAGCGCGTGGTGCGCGCCCCAGCCGATGGGCAGATCTACGGTCGACGCGCCATCGGCGACATGGTGCAGGCCGGCGAAATCATCGCCTCGATCGACCAGACGCCGGTGCCTGCCACCATCAACGGCATGTTGCGCGGCATGCTCCACGATCGCGTGCGCGTCACTGCCGGCATGAAAATCGCCGACATCGATCCGCGCAGCGAACGCAGCCACTGCTACTCGATTTCCGACAAAGCCCTGGCAATCGCAGGCGGCGTGCTCGAAGCCGTCCTGACCATCCGAAGCTGATCAAAATCGCCAGCTCCCCTCCCCAAAAAAACCTCGTCTCCGCTTCTCCTCGTCTCCGCACAGGTGCATCCGCAGATTAGAGCGAATGCATTTCTCACGCGAAGCCGCAAAGAACGAGAGGAGGTCTGAATTCAATCGCCGAAGAAGCGTCCTCATGCGAAGGTGCGAAAAAGCCGGAAAAATAATTCTTTCTCTTCACGTGTAACTACTCAGGCCAGCCAGTTTTCCAACGCAAAACACGGATACACCCAACCCCACGCCTCACCAGCTGAGCTCGTCGAACGCCGTCACATCCGGCCGCCCTGCGGCGTAGCGAATGCGGCGCCCGCGCAGTTCGGCAACGCATGACCACAGCGTCGTCAGAGCACCGCTCGAGCCGCTCATCGGCGCGCTGCGATCAGCCATGACGCGCTGCGCGTGAGCCAGCAAAACGTCGGCGTCGCCGGCATCAGCTCCGCCGTGCGCATGCAGAAAATCCAGGCGGCATTGCGAGTTCGTCTTGGAGCGCCGCCCCTGCAGAGGCAGCATGTCAGGATGCCGGTAATGGTTCGTCGCCGCCATTACAGGTCCGTCCGGCTCCAGCACACGAACACGGCGCGGGTCAGCTTCGACGATCCACGCTTCACGCGCGTCGGCCACCAGATAATTCAGCGAGCTGATGTGCGGCATGTCGCGCAGCAGATCGCGCGCCTCTCGCGCACTGTGGCACAGCTCGAGCGCGATGCGCCCGACGAGGTGAAAAGGCACGCCCGGCCGCACTTCGTCCATCGATGGTGTATCGGTCATCACCACGTGCAGCGAAACGAACACGCCGTGCGCGTTCATGCCGTCGTAGCGCCCGCACGGCACGCCGCCGCGCGCGCCGATCGTCGGCAATGCGCAGCAGTCCGGCTCGAATCGAATGCGCTGGCGACGCACCTGCAGCGGCCAATAATCGTAGTTGCGGCCGACGATCGCCGCACCGCTCGCCCCATGCCACACGAATGTCGAGCACCCTTCACCGACCTCCCGCACACTGAGCCGCGCCTTCAGGTTCACGCGACAGCACTGTCGCCACAGCTCTTCCGCATCGAGCTGCTGACCATCTGCGTAGGCGTCCAGCTCATCAGAAAGATGCGAGTGATACTCGCGCACCACCGCCGCGCACGACCGCGCGAATTCCGCCGCAGGCGGCGGAAACCACCACGGCTGCATGCGAAACGGCAGATCCGCGCACCCAAGCTCGTAACCGATGTACGAATGGCTCCCGCTCAGATGAAATGTTCGATAGTCCGATGGTTCGTCGTGCATGAGTGTTGTGGGAACTAGACCGGCCTGAGTAATTACCGCAGGTGAAACTACAAAAATCAATATAACTACTCAGGCCTGAATCAGTATTTCCCGCGAAACGCGCTGGAAAAATGGATGGCCTGGGTAGTTACAAAACAATACAAAAAACAAATCGACGAGCGTGACGACTCATTGCTATCGCCTCCCGTTCGTCACACGCTGCACGTCGAACACGTTGCGCACACTCTTGAGGCGGCTCATCGCCACAGAAATATTGCTGATGTGGCCGACCTCGACCTTGATCCACACCTGCACTTCGCCGTGTTTCAGATCACGCTTGGCGATGCTGCAGTCAATAATATTGATCTGCTGTTCGCCGAGCGCCGTCGCCAGCTCACCGAGCAGCCCGGTGCGCTCTGCGGCAATCACCAGCAGCTGCACCGTAAACATGTCCTGCGAAGCGCCTTCGTAGACCACCTCAATCAGGCGTTCCTGTTCGGCATTGTGGATATTCTTGCATTCACGATGATGCACGCGAATGCCCTGCCCGCGCGTGACGTAGCCGACCACCGGATCGCCCGGCACCGGCTGACAACACTGCGCCACCTGCACTTGTAGTCCCGGCACACCCGCCACGATGAACTGCCCCTTGCGTGCGCCGCTGGCGGGCGCGTGCACCGGCGCACTTCGTGGCCGCAGCAGATCGACCAGACCGCCCAGCGTCGTGATGCGCTCGGCGCGTTCCTGCGCGCGTCGGCGCTCCTCTTCCATGATATGACTGCTGATGCTCACGGAAGTAATGTTGCCGAAGCCAATACGCTCGAGAAAATCATCTTCCTTGCCGGCCTCAACCTTGAACAGCCGAAACATATCAGCCGGCTTCATCCAGCTCGACACGCCCATGCGCCGAATCTCGCGCTCAATAATGTCACGCCCGGCGATGATGTTCTGATCGCGGTCCTGCTTGCGGAAGAAAGTACGAATCTTGTGCTTCGCGTTGGCGGTGATGCAGTACGTGTTGCCCTGCAGCCAGTCGCGGCTGGGCATCGGCTCCTTGCGCGTGAGCACATCCACTACGTCGCCGTTGCGCACCGGGTAGCTCACCGACTGCATCATGCCGTTGACGCGCCCGCCACGACAGCGATCGCCGATGTCGCTGTGTATGCGATACGCAAAATCGAGCACCGTCGCGCCGACCGGCAGTTCGATCACCTTGCCCTTCGGCGTGAATGCGAATACCAGGTCGATCAATTGCTCTGTCTTCAGCGCATCCACGAACGACGCCGCATCTTCCGTGTCCGTGCCGATGGACTTGATCGCGTTGCGCAGCGCTTCGATCTGGCGCTGATAGTTGTCATCCAGATGCGCTGAATCTTTATACAGCCAGTGCGCCGCCACGCCAAATTCGGCCGAACGATGCATCGAACGTGTGCGAATCTGCACTTCGAGCATCCCCGATTTCGTCTGCACTGCCGTGTGCAGGCTCTGGTAATGGTTGTCCTTCGGCACAGCGATGTAATCATCGAACTCGCCCGGGATCGGCGGCCACAATCGATGCACCACCCCCAGCGCCGTGTAGCACGCCTGCACAGACGGATCGCCCATCAGACGTTTGCGCGCCGCCAGGCGCCGCTCACGCAATGACTCGGCATGCTGCTCGTCATCACCATTCTCGTCTTCGACAGGCTCATCTCGCACAGGCTCAACCTGCGCCGCAGGCGCCGCATCTTCGATGATCACCCGAATCGCCTGCGTGTCGCGGATCTGATCAAACGTCGCACCTTTGCGCTGCATCTTGCGCCACAGGCTGTAAATCTGCTTGGCTCGACCGGTCACTTCCACGTTGTCAATGCCGAATTCATGCAGCGACGCGCGCACCGTTTCAATGTAGCGCTGTATCGTGGCATCCCGCTCTTTCGCACCCATCGACAGCAGATTGCTGATGTGCTCATACGCGTCCGGCTCGGCGTAGCGCAGGCCAAGATCCTCCAGCTCCTGCTTCCATTCCCAGATGCCCAGCCGGTTCGCCAGCGGCGCGTAAATGTCCAGCGTCTCACGCGCAATGCGGCGCTGCTTGTCCTGCCGCATCACCGCCAGCGTGCGCATGTTGTGCAGCCGGTCCGCCAGCTTGATCAACACCACGCGAATGTCCTTGACGACGCTGAGCATCATCTTGCGCAGTGATTCTGCTTCTCGCTCAGTGCGGTACTCGAACGTCTCGCTGACCATCTCGCCGTTCGCGTTCAGCGGCCGTATGCCTTCGCGCTGGCTCAGCTTCGTCACGCCGTCGACCATCAGCACCACTTCGTCGCCGAATTCCGCGCGGATCTGCTCCAGCGTGATCGGCGTGTCCTCGACCACATCGTGCAACAACGCCGCAGCGATCGTGCCAGCGTCCAAATTCAGATCCGTCAAAATTCCGGCCACCGCCAGGGGATGCGTGATGTACAGCTCACCAGACCGACGCGTCTGTCCGACGTGCGCCGCATCCGCCAGTTCGTAGGCGCGACACACGACTGCGAGCTCCTGCTCCGTCGCGCGTGGCCGTAGAGCGGTGAGCAACCCCGCAAGCTCTACCGGGCTACATGCGCTGCGTTCGTCCATGGACTGTCGGTTGATTGTAATGCGGTCGCATCCCCTCTCCCCTCTCTTCCTCTCCCCTCTCCCCTCTCCCCTCTCTTCCCCTCTCCTCCGCCAGTCTTTTACAATCACCGCCCGTATGCTCACATTTCAGGATCTCATCCTCACCCTGCAGCAATTTTGGGCCTCGAAGGGCTGTCTGATCTGGCAGCCGTACAACCAGAACGTCGGCGCAGGCACGATGAATCCGGCCACCTTCCTGCGCGTCCTCGGTCCGGAGCCGTGGAGCGTCGCCTATGTCGAACCAAGCACGCGGCCCGACGACGGCCGCTTCGGCCAGAATCCGAATCGCCTCTACACCCACACGCAGTTTCAGGTCGTCCTCAAGCCTTCGCCCGAACGCTCGCAGGATCTCTACCTCGAAAGCCTGCGCGCCATCGGCATCGACACCGACAAGCACGACATTCGCTTCGTCGAGGACAACTGGGCGCAGCCGGCCATCGGCGCGTGGGGCCTCGGCTGGGAAGTCTGGCTCGATGGCCTCGAAATCACGCAATACACCTACTTCCAGCAGGTCGGCGGCCTCACGCTCGACCCGACCTGTCTCGAGATCACGTACGGCCTCGAACGCATCGCCATGGCGCTGCAGAACGTGCGCAGCGTCTTCGATCTGAAATGGGACGCCGTGCGCACCTACGGAGACGTGAAGCTGCAAGACGAAAAAGAACGCAGCGAATACGCCTTCCATCAGGCGGACGTCGAGGAACTCCACGAGCTGTTCGAGCGCTACGAGCGAGAAGGGCGCCGCACCATCGAACGCGGCCTGGTCCTTCCGGCACACGATTACGTGCTGCAGTGCTCCAACGTCTTCAACCTGCTCGACACGCGCGGCGCCGTCGGCGTCACCGAGCGCGCCCGCTTCCTCAGCCGCATCCGCGATCTCGCGCGCGAAGTGGCGCTCGCCTACACGCAGCAGCGCGTCGACCTCGGCCATCCATGGATGAACGGCGTCGCCGCCGCGCCGGCTCCTGCCCCGCTGCCCGCTCCCGTTGCCACCGCCACTCCCGCATCTCTGCTGCTCGAGCTCGGCGTCGAGGAACTGCCAGCCGACGACGTCGCGCGCGCCCGCGACCAATTCGGCGCGCTGCTCACCGATGTGCTCGCCGCTGCGCGCGTCGAACACGGCGCTGTTCAGCTCTTTGCCACCCCGCGCCGCGTCGCCGCCCTCGTGCACGACGTCGCCCCCACCACGCGCGCCTTCGACGAATTCGTCAAAGGCCCGGCCGCCAAGGCCGCCCTCGACGCCGCAGGCAATCCCACCCAGGCCGCCGTCGGCTTCGCCAGGCGCTTCGGCATCGACGCGCGCGAACTCGTCGTGCGCACCGAGGGCAACGCGTCCTACGTCTACGCCCACAAGCGCGAACCGGGCAGGCCCACCGCCGAAGTGCTCGCCGCCCTGCTGCCCGGCACGCTCGCCAAACTCTCCTTCGAAAAGACCATGCGCTGGAACGCGTCCAACGTGCCGTTCGCTCGCCCGCTCAACTGGATCACGGCGCTGCTCGGCGAGTGCGTGCTGCCGTTCCGCTTCGCCGACGTCACCTCGGGCGCCGAAAGCATCGGCCCGCGCGGCGCCGGCTCGCCCGCGTTCGTCATCCCGTCCGCCGACGCCTACCCGGCGCTGCTCGAATCGCATCGCATCCTCGGCGACATCGACGTGCGACGCCGCGAAGTCAAACGCCAGATCGACGCCGTCGCCGCGAGCATCGGCGCGCGCGTCGCCGAAAACGACGATCTGCTCGATGAAGTCACCAACCTCGTCGAACAGCCCACCGCCCTGCTGTGCGGCTTCGAAGCCGAGTTTCTCGACATCCCCGCGCCGGTGCTCACCTCCGTCATGAGCAAGAAGCAGCGTTACTTCACGCTGCTCGACGACGACGGCAAGCTCATCGACAAGTTCATCACCGTGCGCAACGGCAACGCCGAACACATCGAGCTGGTCCGCCACGGCAACGAGGACGTCGTGCGCGCGCGCTTCGCCGACGCCGCCTACTTCTTCCGCCAGGACATCCAGAAGCCGCTCGACGCCTACCTGCCGCGCCTCGACACGATCACGTTCCAGGGCAGGCTCGGCTCGATGCTCGACAAAAGCCGCCGCATCGAAAGCCTCGTCGAACCGATCGCACACCAGCTCGGCGTCGCCGATGCGCAGCTCGAATCCGCGCGCAAGGCCGCGCACCTGTGCAAGGCCGACCTGGCCACGAACATGGTCGTCGAAATCACTGCTCTGCAGGGACAGATGGGCCGCGACTATCACAAGCGCACCAACACCGACGCCGACGTCGATATCGTCGCCGACGCCATCTTCGAACACTACCTGCCGCGCTACGCCGGCGATCGCTCACCTTCCAGCTCCGTCGGCCTCGTCGTCGGCCTGGCCGACAAACTCGACAGCATCGCCGGCCTGTTCGCCGTCGGCCTCGCGCCGAAAGGCTCGGCCGACCCGTTCGCGCTGCGCCGCTCCGCCATCGGCATCGTGACGAACCTGCTCAACGCACGCGCGTCGTTCTCGCTGCGCCGCGGCCTCGACAGCGCCGCCGGCCGCCTGCCCGTGCCGATGGACGACAAGGCCCGCAACGCCGCGCACGCCTTCATCATCGATCGCGCCCGCGTCATCTTCGAGGAAAGCGGCGCGCGCAAGGACGTCGTCGATGCGGTGCTCACCGAACAGGGCGACAACCCGCACCGCGCCTCCGAAGCGATCGCTGCGCTGAACGCCGCCGTGCAAAGCGAAAGCTGGCCGGCGCTGCTGGCTGCATTCGCCCGCTGCGCGCGCATCCTGCGCTCCGCCCCGCCGCCGGCTTCCACCGGCTCCACAGATCCGCAGCCGGAATCACAGGCGCTCGCAAGCGCTGTCGCTGCGCTGCCACAGCCGACAGATGCCACGACGCTGCTGCGCAACATCGACGCGCTCGCACCGACGATTCAGGCTTTCTTCGACAAAACCATGGTCATGGCCGAGGACGCCGCCCTGCGCGACGCGCGCCTGACTCTGCTCAGCCGCATCGTCTCGCAGACGAGCGGCATCGCGGACCTTTCGAGGCTCGAAGGGTTTTAGCGGGAGCGAATAGTCGATAGTGGATAGTCGATAGTAGATTGTGGATAGTGATAGTGGATAGTCAGTAGTCGATA
>CAXNFZ010000005.1:0-28280 GCA_964201495.1 Chloroflexota bacterium
CGGATACCAAGTGGGCTTTGCGCACTCCCTCCAACTGGAACTACCAACGATCTGTGATACGCCCGTAATCGGCCGATGGCAGGCGTGAAGCAAGTCTGAAAAGGACTGAGTAGCGGCGACCGAACTGCTGTGACAGCTGCGAAGGAGCAAGTCATGTCACTTCTTAATCTCGTCATCTGGATCGTCCTCGGCGGACTCGCAGGTTGGATCGCAAGTGTGATCATGGGCACCAACCGGCAGCAGGGAATGCTGCTCAACATCGTCGTCGGCATCGTCGGAGCACTTGTCGCTGGCTGGCTCATCTCGCCGCTGCTCGGCATCGGCACGATCAATCAGGGCAATTTCAGCCTGGGTGCATTCTTCGTATCGCTGGTCGGAGCAGTCATTCTGCTCGCTGTGGTGAATCTGATTCGCCGCGGCACGCTGCGCTAAGCCGCTCGTCTACTCGGCGATCCTGGGTGTTCTCAACTGCTGGAATTACTCACGAATTCCCTTGCATCGCACGCGAATTCCACAACCAGCCCGAAAACCAAAGGAGAGCAACAAAATGAACACGGACATTCTGAAAGGCAGATGGACGCAGATCAAAGGCGACGTCAAGAAAGCCTTCGGCAGACTGACGGACGATGATCTGATCAAAATGGAGGGTGACCTGACGCATGCCGCCGGCGTCATCCAGGAGCGCTACGGCATCACCCGCGAAGAATCAGAAAAACGCTGGAACGAGTTCACCAGCAAGTTCGCCGATGTCGTCAGCGACATCAAGGATCTCGCCCAGAAGGCGATGCCGCACGGCAAAACAAAGGTGTGACCGGATAACGACTCAGACCCGGATCGATATTTCCCACGAAATGCGCGATTCCTTCCCCCTTCGGGGGGCGGAAGAGGGAATTGCATGTGTCGCGACGAGAAGTTGACCGGGCCTGAGTCGTTGCAAAAAATTCGCCCGAATTACGCTTTTTGGCGTCCGCACTGCGAGCGCACAACAGCGCAATTCGGGCGTTTCTTTTAGTCCCCTTTATTCCCCTTCGTCGAACAGGTCCCCCAGCGCATCCGTCCACACGTCGCTGAGCTTGTCTTCCGGGCGAAACGGGCGCTCTTCGAATTCGGCCGTCAGCTTCGCAAGATACTCCTGCACGGGGAAATTGGGCAGTTGCCGCGAAAGCTCGTCGACGCTCTCCGTCAGCTGCGCGGTCAGATCGGCGCTCTTCGCCGCAAGATCGCTCAGGTCGAGCTTAAGACCGAACATATGGTTCAGCCGTCGCATCAGGTCATGCCATGCCGTATAGTCCTGCTCGACCGTGATCGGCTGCTGCTGCTGCTGCGTCACGCGCGACAAATCGTACATCGGCACAAACGCGTACCATGCGAAGTATTGCAGGCCCAGCTTCTCAGCACGGTCATTCAGGAATGAACCGATGCTGACCGGTCCCTCGTAATCGGACAAGCTCACGGCATAGTCGCGCATATCAGCTTTCATGCCGGGCAGGCTGTACGTGCAGCTGAAATTGCGCTCCTTGTCGAACGGCACCACCGCATACACGCCGCCCGTCGCAGCGATTTTTTTCACCTTCAACTCAGTGGCGATCTCGAAGAATGCCTCAGCGTAGCGCTCGGCATTCAGCTGTGGCTCGTCGCCGATGAAAATCACCAGACCGCGGTCCTCGTCGCCCCAGTAGTACACGTCGTTGCGCGGGCCGCTTATTTCGACGCGATATCCCTCTTCAAATTTCACGCGCGGGCGAAACAGAAATTGTGAAACCGGCGTCTGAAATAGATACATGCCGTCGGGTTGAATATGACCGATCTTGCGAGCACCCAGCGTATCGATCAGATACTCGGGCAGTCCGGAAGATACCTCGCCGCCGTCCGCCCATTGTCGCCAGCCGGCGATCATATAGATTTCCTTTGCTTCGGGTCGCTCGAATAATTCCAGATTGCCCATATTCGTTGGAATATACGCGCGGGAATTAGATTCGCGTTAGCGCGCAAAATATGGCCGAGATCTCTCATGCGCAACCGCTCGGGCCTCAGCGACAGAAATACTTTCCCTTCGCGTTTTTTCGCAGTCTTCGCAGCTTCGCGTGAGAGATATCTGCAGCCCCGGATACGCCCATCACGACCGCAGCAGGCTGGCCGAGCGGTCCGCCCAATTCCCACAGGGGACTGGAAATTCAACGAGTGGAGTGATTTCCCGCACGAACTGCGCGCGTGGAATCGGCCGCGCACCGAGCGAAGCAAGGTGTTCGGTCTCCATCTGACAATCAATCAGCGAAACGTCGTACGTGCCCAGCAGCTGCACCAGATGAGCCAGCGCCGTCTTGCTGGCATCCGTCGCACGCGCGAACATCGATTCCCCGAAGAAGACGCGGCCCAGCGCCACGCCATACAGGCCGCCGACAAGCTCGCCGTCACGCCAGCTCTCGACCGAATGGGCATAGCCAAGTTCATGCAGGCGCACGTACGCCTCGATAATCTCCGTCTGGATCCACGTGCCTTCCTGCTCCGGGCGAGGTTCGGCGCAGGCGCGCATCACCGCTTCGAATGCGGTGTCGACGCGCATCTCATATTCACCTTTGCGCATGCGCCGCATCAATGAACGGCTGGCGTGAAACTCGTCGACATAGAGCACCATGCGTGGATCGGGGCTCCACCAGAGAATCGGCTCGTCGTCGCTGTACCACGGAAAGATCCCGCGTGAATATGCATCGAGCAGCCGCTGCGGGCCAAGGTCGCCGCCGGCCGCCAGCAGCCCGCCCAGGTCGTCACGGGCACGCTCGACGGGTGGAAATGGTGCTGCGTCACGCAGCCAGGCGATCATGCTCATCGATCCAGCACCGCCGGCACTGCGAAATCCCGCGCGATCTGCTTGTTTTCGGCGTGCAGCCGATCGAGGTTCGACGTGACGAGCACGAGCAGATCGAGATCCGGCACGACGTGCAGAAACTGGCCGCCATTGCCGGCGGCGTAGTACGCACGACGTCCGCGCAGGTTCTGCACCCACCACAAATAGCCATACGCGCCGAAGGCATCCGGATAGCCGGCGCTCTGCACGCTCGTTGCTGCACCGATCCAGTCCGCAGGCACGATCTGCGCGCCATCCCACGCGCCGTCGCGCAGGCACAGCAGCCCGAACTTCAGCACGTCACGCGTCGTCAGCGACAAGCCATGGCCGCCGTACGTGAACCCGGCGGTGTCGTGCGCCCATTCGAAACGCTCAATGCCGAGCGGTGCGAACAAACGCTGCGCAGCGAATTCGGCGAGCGTGCGGCCCGTCGCACGCTGCATCACGCCCGACAGCAGATGCGACGCCGGCGTGTCGTAGTTGTACGTCTCACCAGGTTCGGCGCTCAGCGCCTGTGCGTGCGGGAAATGCGGCTCCGTATTCTTCAGCCACGGGCCGACGTTCGCATCCAGCCAGTCGAAGCCCGCCGTCATCGTCAACAAGTGCCGCACCGTGATGCGCGCCGCGCGCGGATCGGTGCTCGCAATCAGCTCCGGCCAGCGAGCGACGATGCGGTCATCGACGCTCAGCAGTCCATCGGCCACAGCGATGCCGACGGCCAGCGCTGTCACGCTCTTGGTGATCGAAGCCAGATAAAGCAGGGACTCTCGGCCAAAACCCTGGCGATACATTTCGAAAACGACGTAGCCGTGGCGCACCACCGCCACGCTGCGCACGTGCGGCAACCGCTCCTCGACGTGCGCGCGGATTGCCAGCAGCTGCGCGCCGTCCATGGCATGGTTCTGCGGAAAATCTTCCAGCCAGCCGCGCGTGGGAAAGTAACGTTTCGGGCGTGTGTTCATTTTGAATCGACACCCCACTATCCTTCACCCAGTGCATTCTCACAATCCCCCAATCCCCCAATCCCCGAATGCTTCCCCGGCCTGAGGGCGCATCCGCCGTTTGGGGCGAATGCATTTCTCACGCGAAGCCGCAAAGAACGCGAAGAGGTCTGAATTCCGTCGCCGAAGTAATTTTCTCAAGCGAATGCACGAAAAAACCATCACAAGCGTTTTCCTTCGCGTTCTTCGCGGCTTCGCGTGAGACAAATCTGCTGTCTAAATCTGCCCCGGCCCGAAGAGTAATCACGATTCACTTACAATCACGTGCACGCCCCCATGAACGAAGCTGAAGCACCTACCCCGCAGACACAACAGACGAGCATCGAACCATCGATGTTCGATTCGCCGGAATGGACCGGCGTGCAGCCGGCGCTGACGCGCACGGCGCACAGCGAAGCAATCGTCGGCATCCGATTCCAGGCCGTCGGCAAGGTCTATCACTACAACGCCACCGGATTTCCAAATCTGAAGGCTGGGCAATGGGTGATCGTCGACACCGCTCGCGGGCGGCAGATGGGCCAGGTGGCGACGATCAAGCCGTCACGCTTGCAAGGCGGACCGTACAAGCGCATCGAACGGCTCGCCTCGGGCCGCGACATGGCCATGCGCCATTACCATGAAAACCGCGAGCTCGAGGCGATGATCGCCTGCCGCGCGGAAAGCGCCGGCCTGCGCCTGCCGATCAAAATTGTGCGCGCAGAATATTCATTCGACGGGCAGACGCTCACCTTCTTGTACTCCAGCGACGAGGAAGAGCGCGTCGAAGTAGGCGCCTTGCGCGAACGCATGAGCCACCTGTACCGCGCCCGGCTCGAGTTTCGACAGATCAGCCCGCGCGAGGTCGCGAAGCTGCTCGGTGGCCTCGGCGCCTGCGGCATCGAAGAACGCTGCTGTTCGCGCTTCCTCACCGAATTCAGCCCAATCTCGATCAAGCACGCCAAGGAACAGAACCTCAGCCTCAACCCGCACGACATCACCGGCATGTGCGGCCGCCTGCGCTGCTGCCTGGTCTATGAATTCGAGCAGTACGTGCAGGCCCGCAGCATGCTGCCGAAGATCAAAAGCGTGATCGGCACGCCCATGGGCGAAGGCAAGGTCATCGAGATTCTGCATCTGCGCGACAGCGTCAAGGTGCGGCTGGGCGACGGCCCCGAAGGGCGCGACATGATCTTTCATCGTGAACAGCTCACACCGCTCGAAGAACTGCGCCGGCTGCAGGAAAAAGCCATGAGCGGCACGTGCGACAAGCACGAAGGCGGCGGCTGTGACTGCGGCCGCAAAGACGCCAAGGACGGCAAAGTTGGGAACGCTGCGCAACCCGCTGCTGATTCGCAGCAGGCCGCCTCGGGCGAGGAAAGCGCACCGACCCCGCGCGTGCGCGATCCGCAGCGTGGTGCACAGATCAAAGCGCGCCAGGAAAAAGTCCGCTCGCAGCAGCAGGAACGTCAGCAGCGCCGCGACGACATCCGCCGCCAACTCAAGAACAAGGCACAGCAGCAGGCCGGCACTCCTGGCACGCCCGGCACGCCCAGCACTCCTGGCACGCCCGGCGCGTCCAACACTCCCAGCACGCCCGGCGCGTCCAACACTCCCAGCACGCCCGGCGAACCGCGACGCCCCGAACGGCGCGACTCACGCCCGGAGCGGGGCGATCGAAACAGCCGCGGCGAACAACAGAGCGGCCGCAGCAACCCGCAGCAGCCAAACCAGCAGCAGCAGCGCCGGCCCCTCGCCCGCCGCGACAACCAGCGCCCGAATCGCCCACCGCAATCCGACGACTCCTCCAGTTCGTCGAGCAATTCGTCGAGCAATTCGTCGAGCAACTCGCCAAATCCGGAATCATGAACATCCTCGTCGTTGTCGCCCATCCGGACGATCCTGAATTCTTCTGCGGCGGCACCATCGCGCGCTGGTGCGCCGAAGGTCACGCCGTGCACTATGTGCTCGTCACCGACGGCAGCAAAGGCAATGACGACCCGTCGATCAGCGCTGCTCAGCTCATCGCGCTGCGCCAGGACGAACAGCGCGCCGCCGCCGCCGAGCTCGGCGTCACCAACGTGCACTTCCTCCCGCACGTCGACGGCGAGCTGGTCAATACGCTCGCACTGCAGCGCGACATCGCGCGCGAAGTGCGCCGCTTCCACGCAGATGTCGTCGTCACCACAGATCCGCAGACGCTCCACTACGGCGCGCTGCGCGTCAATCACAACGACCATCGCGTCATGGGCATGGCTGTCTGCGACGCCATCTTCCCCGCCGCCGGCAATCGCATGTTCTTCCCCGACCTGCTCGACGCTGGTTTTGAACCGCACGGTCCCCGCGAGTTGTGGTTCACCGCCACCACGCAGCCCAACCATCTCGTCGACGTCAGTGCATTCATCGACGCCAAAACGCGTGCTGTGCGCGCCCACGTCTCGCAGGTGAAAGCCCCCGAGCACATCAGCGAACGACTGCAGCAGGGCATCGCCCGCTTCCATGCCGATGGTTCACTCTGGCTGGCGGAGGGCTTTCGTCGCGTCAGGCTCTGACAGCCGATGCTCCCTGCTCCCGGGGCGCATCCGGCGTTGGGGGCAAAGATCGCAGAGTGGGCAGAGCATACGGAATTTCGCGCGGAGTCGCCGAGATGCGGAGACGCAGTTTTTTCTGGGGATCGGCGGTGGTCCGACAAAAATCTTTTTCCTTCGCGTTCTTCGCGGCTTCGCGTGAGAAAAATCTGCTGGCGAAATTGGCCCCTAACTGCGGATGCACCCGCTCCCGACTCTCGCTTGCTCTCCGGTATACTCACCTCACTATGTTGAACACGTTCCTGGGCATCGCCCAGATCATTTTGAGCATTGCTCTGACTGCAGGCGTGCTGCTGCAAAGCAAGGGCGAAGAGCTCGGTGGCGTCTTCGGCGGCCAGCAGGGCGTCTACCAGACGCGCCGTGGCGTCGACCGGCTGCTGTTCACGATCACGATCTTCGTCGCTATCGCCTTCTTCGGCCTGGCGATCGTCAACGTGATTCTGAGCGCGGCGAATTAGCGCGGCTATTTTCCCGTGCGAACGCTTCGGCTTCCGCTGATTCTGCTGGTTGCGGGCGTTGCGGCGATCATCTTTTTCGTCTTCCAGTTCGTCATCCCCCGCAACACCGTGCTGGTCTCCGCTCCCGGAGGAACCTACACCGAGGGTGTCGTCGGCGCCCCCCAGGCCGTCAACCCCCTGCTCTGCCAACCCACCAGCGTCGACTACGACTTGTGTCGGCTGGTCTTCCGCGGCCTCACGCGCCTCGACGCTTCCGGCGAAATCGTCCCTGATCTCGCCGACGTCGTCGCCAACAACGCCTCGACATTTACCGCGCGCATCCGCGGTGACGCGCGCTGGGAAGACGGCGCGCCCGTCACCGCCGACGACGTGCTGTTCACCACCGCACTTCTGCAGGATCAAAACTTTCCCGGTGACCCGAATCTGGGCCGCCTGTGGCAATCGGTGCGTGTGTCGAAAATCGACGAAACCACCGTGCGCTTCGAGCTCTCGCAGCCGTCCGCTCGCTTCCTCGATTTCACATCCGTCGGGCTGCTGCCACAGCACGTGCTCTCAGGCACGACCGCAGCCGATCTGGCGCGATTGCCATTCAACCTGCAGCCGAAAGGCAATGGCCCCTGGCGCATCATCGAAGTCAGCACCAGCAGCGGACGCATCGCAGCGGTCACTCTCGAACCATCTGCCACGCATCCCGGCCCGAAGCCGCAGATTGCGCGTCTGGTCTTCCGCTATTTCTCGAGCACACAGGCGATGGTCGACACCTTTCGCAATGGCGACCTCGACGGCATGGCCGCCGCTCCGCCGGCAGAAATCGATTCACTGCGCGCACTCAACGACGTCGCCGTGTACTCGATGCCGCAAATGCGCTACGTGGCGTTCTTCCTGAATCTGCGCAGAGACAGCGGCGCCATCTTCCTCAGCGACCCGGCCGTGCGCCAGGCGCTGATGCTCGCCCTCGACCGCGACGCTCTCATTCGCGACGCCCTCCATGGCCGCGCCGTCATCGCGCACACGCCGTTCATCGCCGACAGCTGGGCGTGGAGCGCAACTGCGCGGGTCTACTCGCGCGACCTGCCGCGCGCCCGCGCACTGCTCGAAGGCGCCGGCTACGAACTGCGCGCCGCATCCACTTCGGCAGACGCCGTCTGGCAGAAGGACGGCGAGCCACTCGGCTTCACGCTCACCGTGCCCGATACCGATGCCGCACGCGCCGTCGCCGAGCTCGCTGCTCAGCAATGGCGCGAACTCGGCATCCCCGTCGCCATTCAGCCGGTGCGCAACCTGCAGCGCGGCTCCCTCCAGCCACGCCAGTTCCAGGTCGCGCTCGTCGAAATTCTCATGGATGGTGACCCGGATCCGTTCTCTCTCTGGCACGGCTCTCAGGCGCAGAGCGGCAAGAATTACACCGGCTGGGACAACGCCGAAGCGAACAAGCTCCTCGCCGACGCTCACACCAGCGTCGATCGCGCTGCACGCATCGCCGCCTACGCGCAGTTCCAGGAAATCTTCAGCACCGACCTGCCCGCTCTCGTGCTCTACTACCCGACGTACCAGTACGTGCTCTCCACGCGCGTGCGCAATGTCGAAGTCGGTCCCATGATCTACGCCGCCGACCGCCTGCGCACGATCGAGCAGTGGACGGTGAATACCCGCAGAGCTCTGGCGGAAGAGCAGTAGGAATAGTGATAGTAGATAGTGATAGTAGATAGTTGGTAATGCACTATCCACTATCACTATCACTATCCACTATCACTATCTACTATCACTATCTACTATCACTATCCACTATCACTATTCCCTCACCTGCCCTTCGCCCTCGCATACCCACTTGTAGCTGGTGAGTTCGCGCAGGCCCATCGGGCCGCGAGCGTGGATGCGCTGCGTGCTGACGGCGACTTCGGCGCCGAGGCCGAACTGCCCACCGTCGTTGAAGCGCGTGCTGCAGTTGACGAACACCGCGCTCGAATTCACTTCGTTCAAAAAGCGCGCGATGTTGTCAGCACGATTCGAGATGATGCCGTCGGAATGCTCGAGTGAATGTGCTTCGATAAACGTCAGCGCCTCGTCAAGTGAATCGACCACGCACACACCCAGCACAAGCGAGAGCCACTCGGTGTCCCAGTCGGCCGACTGCGCTGCGACGCAGCGCACAAGCGGCTGCGGGCCGAGCAGCGCCGCCGCGCGCGCATCGCAATGCAGCTCCACTTGTTTCTCCGCCAGTTTCGTCGCCATGCGCGGCAGCAGCAGCGGCGCAATCTCGCGCTGCACGAGCACTGTGCCCAGCGCGTTGCACACCGTCGGCTTGCTGACCTTGGCGTTGTAAATCACGTCGACAGCAATTTGCAGGTCGGCCGTCTCGTCCACGTAGATGTGGTTGATGCCCATGCCGCCGGTGATCACCGGAATCGTGCTGTTCTCGCGGCACAACTTGTGCAGGCTGGCGCCGCCGCGCGGAATGATCAAATCGACGAAATCGTTCAGCCGGAGCAGGTCCAGGATGCGCGCACGATCAGGGTCCTCGATCAGCAGCACCGCATCAGCCGGCAACTCGTGCGCGGCGAGCGCCGCGCGCACCACACGCATCAGCGCCTGGTTGCTGTTGATGTTGTCGCTGCCGCCGCGCAGGATCGCCGCATTGCCGCTCTTCAGACACAGCGCGGTAATGTCGATCGTCACGTTCGGCCGGCTCTCGTAAATCACGCCGATCACGCCGAGCGGGATGCGCCGCTTGTGCAGCCGCAGGCCGTTCGGCATGCGCGCGTGTTCAAACTGCTCACCGATCGGGTCCGGCAGCGCAGCGACGCTGCGCACATCCGCCGCGATTGCAGCCAGCCGCTGCGGCGTGAGCGTCAGCCGATCGATGAAATACAGCTCCACACCGCGCGCCTTCGCCGCATCCACGTCGATCGCGTTGGCTGTGAGGATGTCGGCTTCGTGCTGCGCCAGCCCGTCGGCAAGTGCGCGCAAAGCCGCGTTCTTCTGCGCCGTGCCGACGCGCGCCAGCTGCCGCGAAGCAGCCTTCGCACGCGCCCCGAGTGCGTTCATATCAGCAGATTGCATGGCGGCGATTATCGCTTGTGATAGTGATGGTGGATAGTGGATAGTGGATAGTGGATAGTGCAGACTGCTATCTACTATCACTATCCACTATCTGCTATCTACTCTGCCGCTGCTCTCCAGCTCTTCTCCGCCACGAATCCGAGCTTCTCGCGTGCAGCGCGGCCGCTGACCAGCGCCTCGCAGCCTTCGAATTTTTCACGTCGCTCGGCGTTCGGAAAATAACGCGCGATCCATTCCTCGGAAGGCATATCGAGCGCAGTATCTTCAGCAGTGACGAATGCGCGCGTGTGCGAGCTCGGCGGCAGGTCCGCCACGGCGGCAAGATACGTGCAGCGCGCGGCGTCGTCGACGTGCACGTAATGCGGATACGTCGCACGCGCGGCCGGCGGCGGCGATTTGCGCGGGAGCGTCGCCCACGCGTCGGGCAGCGTCACTCCGGTGTAGCGCAGCGACACGATCGAAAGTCCGTAGTGCGCAGCGAACGAATCCGCCAGCACTTCGCCGACCTGCTTGGACTGCGTGTATTCATCGTGCGGGCTGAGCAGATGCGCTTCGTCCAGCGGAAAGTATTTGAAATCCAGCGGCGTGCGCGGCCGCACCACGTGCGCAACCTGAACGGACGACGCCAGCACCACACGCTGAATTTTTAAATGCGTCGCCGCCAGCAGCACGTTGTACGTGCTGCCCACGTTCGTCATGAACGTCTTCTGCGCAGTGAACAGGCGCGGGTCGCGAATCGCTGCAAGGTGAATCACCGCGTCCGCGCCGTGCAGCACATCGTAGACCTGCGCGAGATCCGTCATATCGGCGTGGATGTAATCGACGAAGTTGCCGATGCCGACCGTATCGACGCCAAGCACTTCTGCACCCTGCGAACGCGCGTACTCGAGCACAGTGCCGCCGATGCGGCCCTTGCAGCCTGTAATGACGATTTTCATCGCGGATCCCGGCAGCTGAATTCCGGTTCGAAGCCGAGCACGCGCCGCGCCGTCTCGCCGCTGATCAGCGAATCGAAGCTGCGCAGGCCGCGGTCCTCGGCATTCGGGAAATGCTCGGCCACGATCTGCGCCGACGGCTCGGTCACCCACGTATCGCGCGCAGTGACGAACGCAGCCGTGTGCGAATTCGGCGGCAGCGGCGCGGTCGCCGCGAGCACGCACGCGCGCGCAGTGTCGCGCACGTCGCAGTAGGCATACAGCGCCGGATGCCAGGTGTCGGTCGGACGTTCCGCCGGCAGCGTGCGCGTCTCCTCCGGCGTGGTCACCCACATGAAGCGCAGGCTGACGACGGTGAGGCCGTAGTGCCTGGCGAACATGGCGCCGACCTGCTCACCGAGCGCCTTCGACAGCGAGTAGTCGCTCTGCGGATCGAGCGGGTGCGCTTCGTCGACGGGGAAATAGGCGAACGGCGTGGGGTTGCGGCGCACGGAAGAAATCAGCGCCTGAATCGTCGAAGCGAACACGGCGCGGCGGATGCCGAGCACGCGACATGCCTCGTAGATGTTCCACACACCGGCCATGTTCGAGGCGAACGTCTTCGATGACGCGACCAGGCGCGAGTCAGGAATCGCAGCCAGGTGGATCACGGCGTCGCAGCCGTGCAGCGCATCGACGACGGCGCCGAAGTCGGTCGTGTCGGCGCAGATGTAGTTTTGATCGTCGGCGCGCGCCGGCAAATCGATGCCGAGGGCGTCATGGCCCGCGGCAACGACCTGCCGATAAACGTAGGAGCCGATGCGCCCGCGTGAACCAGTGATGGCGATTTTCATGATTTGATCATCAACAATTTCACACGGCGAGCCAGCGATCGCAGCATCGCCGTCGCTCTGGCAGCGGGCGACGATTTCATCGGCAGCTGCGAAAAATAGGTCATCGGCACCCTGCGGTGATGGTTGCCGATGGTCACTTCGAATCGATCGATTCCGCGCTCGATGAGTCGTCGATCCAGAACGGCGACGGAACATTCTTCCATCGACGCGACTGAATTGTCGAAGGCGGCGCCGTCGATGATGAAGGGAACGGACTGCCACTGCAGGTTCATGAACCGTGGGTTCAACACGTTCTGATCCACCCCGTGGTCCGTTTCCATGTCGGCAAGCCAGTGCGACAGAAACGGCACGGCGGCAGGAGACGCGATCCAGAATCCAGTGCACGCGACGAAGCCGATTTTCTGTACACAATCGCGCGGTGTACCGAATGCGCGTGAGAACACCAGATCCTGGGGCGCATCGAACAACGGTGCGATCGGCTTGTGCAACGCGACATCGATGTCGATCAACACGCACTGATAGCCCTTGCGGCACAGCTCGATAACCTTCGCCAACCGCAGGCGTTCGGCGACGCGCAGACGACGCATCACCATCGGCAACGGCGAATCATCCACGAGGTCCGATGAAGCCGCGAACGAGTAATTCACCCGACCGGCAGTGCGCGGGATGCCCCGCACACCGTCGGTCGAGACGATATGCACTTCAGCGTCAGCCGGAAAGTACGGAAGGTTCCGCTCGAACCATGCGCGAGATATGCGATGGAACTGCTCACCGAATACTGCGGTGACGACGGCGGTTCTGGGCATCGTTACCGATACACGGCCTGAATCAGGCCGCGGATGTAGCCGATGGCGAACAGGCGACCGAACGCCGAATACCCAGCGTTTTCGTTGCTGTCGCCCTCGACAGTCGGCACATGATCCGGGCGCAGCACGCCCTCGAAGCCGATGTCGCGGTACGCCTCGAGGCAGGCCAGCATGTCGGTCTTGCCTGCGTCGTGCCAGGCCTCGCGGAAGTTCGTCACGTCGCCGATCACGTCGCGGAAATGCACGAAGCTGATCTTGTTCTGCGCGCCGAACTTGCGAATCGTCGCCGGCAGGTCTTCCGTCATCAGGGTGAAGTTGCCCTGGCAGAGCGTGACCGTGTTGTATTCGCTCGGCGCCATGTCGACGACGCGCTGGAAATTTTCCACGCTTGTAAGGATGCGGCCGACGCCGCGCAGCGGCGACATGGGTGGATCGTCCGGATGTGCACTGAGCTTCACGCCGGCCTTCTCCGCCACCGGTACCATCACATCGAGGAAGTACTTGAGGTTGGTCCACAGGTCTTCCTCCGCGACGGGCGGATTCGGCGGGCCCTTCTCGTAGTCAGCGAGATTGAACGCGGTGACGAGCGAGCCGCCGCGCGAGACGGTGCTGGTGCTGGTGCGCGTCCAGTTCATGACGGCCATCCAGGCGTAGCACCAGACCGGAATGCCGAGCTTGCCCATGTTCTCGACGAGCTTGATGCACCACTCGAGCTCCTCGTCGCGGCCGGGCAGACCGCGCATGAGCTTGTCCATCGGCGGGCGCGCCTCGATGACGCTGAGCTCGAAGCCGCCGTCGTTGTAACGATTCTTCATACGCAGCATCGGCATGTAGTCATAAATCGACTCACCGCTGAAGCAATCGCTCGGCAGCGGCAGTCCGCCGACGGCATAATCGACGCCGGCCTGCTTGGCCAGCTTCCACAAAGGCGTCACATTCGAAGGGATGTATTCAGCGATCTTGATCATGGTCAGGCCACAGTGTAGCGGCAGTCGGGAGTATGGCCGCTGCACAGCGAATACGCCAGTAGGGGAGTAGGGGCAGCCCGTCCCCGAACCCGTCGATAATGCGCACATGGCCGACGATATTCAGCTTTACGACAACACCGATGGAAGCGCCCCGCAGATGCCGCGGCGGCGTGCAAGCGATGCGCGCATCGAGCGCTATCGCGTCATGCCCTGGCCGGACGGCACGCGCGTCACGGTCGAGATGACTTTCGGTGCGTTCAAAGAATTTCCATCGATCGACGTGTGCATCGTGAACACCGCCGGCGACGTCGTGCGACAGACGGCGCTGGTTTCGTCGATGGAGCGCCAGCCGGCGCCGACGATGTGGCTCCCACGCCTGGAGCGCGGGACGCCGCTGCTGGCGCTGATCGAAGTGCTCGGCGACGAAGAACCAGCACAGAGCATCCGCGTGCCGTTCGAAGTGGCCGGGCCAATCGTGCGAGCGGAATTGACGACCAACAGCTAACTGCCGTCGGCCGTCGACTATCGTCAGTACATCCAGCCGCCGCGCAGGCGCGTCACGCTCAGCACAATCAGCAGGATCGCGATCACTACAAACAACAAACCACGCGTGAAGCGCGCAGCGTCCGGACGATCGTCCTTGCGCATCGGAATCATGTGCGACAGTGCCACAGCCACGATGCCGTAGGTCAGGTGCTCGGCATGAATGGCAGGAGCAAATGCACCGAGGCTGATCTTCCACAGCAGCGTCGCCAGGCCGAGCACGAACTGCACCGTCATCACGCCGGCAAACGCCGTGGCGATCGTCTTGTCGATCTGCGCAACCTTGCTCTTGTTAACCACGCCGAGCAGGAACTTCACCGCCGCCACGACAGCCACAAGTGCGACAATCCAGCGCCAGTGTCCATGAAAAGTCTGCACGAAATTCATCACGTCCGTCATTTTTGTTTCTCCTGATTCCCGGGGTTATGCCCCGTGCTAGGCCGGAATTCTATCTGTAGACCCTGCGCGATCTACGCAAGGGGTGCGGGGCAGAGATCGCGGAGAGTGCGGAGGACGCGGAATTTCGCGCGGAGACGCGGAGATGCGGAGACGCGGGCTTTTTGGGGAATCGGCTGTAATCCGACAAAAGGCATCTTCCTTCGCGTTCTTCGCGTTCTTCGCGGCTTCGCGTGAGACCAATCTGCTGCCCAAGTTTGCCCCAGACTGCGAATGCACCCTGCGCAACAGGCTGCGAGGGAGCCCTCAAAAGACTGCCCTTAGACCGCCCTTCGCCGTTTTTCGCGTGACACCTATTCGCCTGTATATTGCCACTTTCTCCGATCACACTCATGACGTCCAGATTTTTTGCTGTCCTCCCACGTATTGACCTGGCCTGGCAGCAATGGGTCACCTTAATTCAGGCGAGCGCATCGACGCTTTTGCTGCTCCGCTATCAATCTGCGGGTGCGCTGATGCACTGGGGCATCAGCCTGTTCACCATAGTGATCGCGTGGATCTACTGCACAGCCAGAAAGCGCGGCGATCAGCACCGTGCAAACTACACGTTCTGGATCGGGTCGATCGGATTGGGCATTTTCCTGCCGCTGTTTTGGGCAAATTTTGCCGCCGTCGCCCTGCTGACCATCACCGGAGGGTTGCTGTATCTCCTTTCACTTGAGATCCACAGCCGCAGGCGGGCAAAAATATGTATGACGATCAGCTTCGGCGTCATCCTGTGGAACATCTTTCTGTTGGAAATGGCACACTTGGGATATCCAGTGCTGGATCTGCACGCATTCCAATACGTAGATGCAGAACTTCGGACAGCTCTGGCATGGATAGGGATATCTCCGGAGATCACAGCCAGAGGCTCGATCATGGGTTCATTCATACTCGTTATTTTTTCATTTTGGGTCGTGGTCGACATGCTGCAGCGCGTGCGGTCGCTCCGTGAGCACATCGACACCACGATTTTCAATCTGCAGCGCAGCAATCATGAACGGCGCGCCACGCAGGAAGCGCTCGAAGTACAGCTGCATGAACACACGCAGCTCCTTGCGATCAGCCGCATGGTGCATTCAACGAACAATCTTCCCGAGTTGCTGAACAGTCTTTTGCTGCAGATGCGCGAGATCGTGGCCTACAACCGCGCCATCGTCCTCCTGCTGCAGGATGATGGAATACGAATCGTCAGCCACGCTGGCAGCGCATTGAATTCTGCCGACTGGCTGGCCAGCGCCGCGGCGATTCCACATCTGATCGCAGGAAGCCAATCCATGGAAAGACCACTCCTCGTTCCCGACCTGCAAAATGTGACGTCGACGCTCTCAGGCGCATGCGTCGTCACACCAATGGTCGTGCGCGGAAGCGTGATCGGCCTTCTGGTCGTTCAGCGCAACGAACCCAACACATACACAGAACACCACGCCGAAACCTGCATGGCGCTTGCCGGGCACGTCGCCACAGCGATCAATTCGCAGCGCCTGCGCGAGGCCGCAGCAAAATCTCAGGTGACGAACGAGCGCACCCGCCTCGCTCGCAGCCTGCACGATTCAGTGTCGCAGTCACTTTTCGGCATTTTTCTCGGCGTGCGCACGGCGCTGGAACAAATCACACAATCACCGGATGAGGCGCGCCGAGCGGTGCGTTATTCCACCGACCTCGCCGGAGCCGCACTGGCCGACATGCGCACGCTGATCTTCGCTCTGCGGCCGGAAATGCTGGCGACACAGGGGCTCATCGCTTCGCTGCGATCGCAGATTGATGCGCTCAAGCCACATTACGCTGTGGATTTTTGCCTCAGGATGCCTGGCACAGAGCCGCTGCTGCCGCTCAATATCAAGGAAGCGCTCTACCGCGTCGCCATCGAAACTGTTCAGCATGTGCTGCTGCGCTCAGCATGCAAAACACTGCGTGTGACGCTCGATCAAATGCAGGACGCCGATCATGTTCAGGTTCATCTCCAGATTGAAGATGATTGCGGGCTCACCGCCGATCCGCTGCATCTGGCCGCGATACGAGAGCATGTCGCCGCCTTCGGCAACATGCTGCGCATCGACGACACCCCGGAAAAATTCATTCGCATCACTGCCTCAGTAATTCCTGCGAAGCAAATCATTCCTTCCCCTTCGAGAGCGGGCTAAGCAGCAGCCTGTTTCGTGCTGGAAAATTGACCAGCCTGAGTAGTTAACGTGACTTGCCACCTTAGACGGAATTTCGGTCTGGTCGCGACGGCGTCGCGTCCCCGTTGAATTTGCCCAGGCCGCGCCCGGACCCAGTGGTCCGGGCTGGGGACGTGGGCGCGCTTCAGGCACTTTTTCGTCCGGCATGAGCGCCGGGCGCCGGAGGCGCGGTCCGCCGCGGGGAATCGACCCGCAGCCTCGAAGAGGCGGCCGCATCTCAGCCCGGGGCACAGCACCAGAGGCGCGTCGCCCTGGGCGACGCCGGCGCGAGCCGCGGCGCTCGTCGGAAATGGCCAAAATCCAGCTAAAGTAGCAAGTCACGTCAGTTACGAATAAGAGCAAAATGCGGGCTGTACCGCTATAGTCACATCGTTGACCATCATGAACGCAACCATTCGCATCCTCCCCGACGAAACGATCGGCACTATTTCACCGCTTCTGCACGGACATTTCGCCGAGCATCTCGGTCGCTGCTGTTACGACGGCCTGTGGGGCAGCGACGGCAAGCCGCGTCCGCAGGTCGTCGCTGCGCTGCGCCGCATCGGCGTGCCGATTCTTCGCTGGCCAGGCGGCTGCTTCGCCGACCTGTATCACTGGCGCGATGGCCTCGGCCCGGCTGAGCAGCGTCCGCTGCGATACGCGGAAAGCTGCGGGGAGCGCGTCGTCGACAACAACCGCATCGGCACTCATGAATTCATCGCGCTGTGCGAAGACATCGGCGCCGAGCCATACCTTGGCGGCAACATGGGCTCCGGCACCGCACAGGAAATGGCGGACTGGGTCGATTACTGCAATGGCGCCTTCGACACCACACTGACCCGCGAGCGCGCAGCCAACGGCCACGCCAAACCGATGAACGTGAAGTACTGGGGCATCGGCAACGAAAGCTGGGGCTGCGGCGGCAATTACGATCCAGTGCACTACGCACACGAATATCGCCGCTACGCCACGATGGTCAAGCGCACGGACCCGACGACCGAGCTCGTCGCCGTTGGACATGATCGCAACCGACGCGACTGGAACATGCGCGTGATGGAAACGCTGCGCGATCATCTCGATCTGGTGCAGCATTTGTCGCTGCATCGCTACTGGGGCGCAGGCGAAGCCCTCGATGCAAGCGACGAAGCATACTATCGTCTCCAGCACGGCCCACAGCTGATCGACGGCGATATTCGTGAAGCCAAAAATGTCATCGAGTACTTCACCAGTTCGTCACGCCGACCGAATCAGCGCGTTCAAATTGCCTTCGATGAATGGGGTGTCTGGCACGCCGAAGCCCGCCTCGACGCACAATTCGAAGCGCCCTCCACGTGGCGCGACGCACTCTCCTCCGCCGCCGCACTCGATGTCTTTCAGAGTCACTGCGACAGCGTTTCGATGGCCAACCTCGCCCAGATTGCCAATGTGTTGCAGCCGCTGATTTATACGCACGGAGATCAGGTGCAGGTCACTCCTACCGGCGAAGTGTTCGCGCTCTACAGCGCACACCGTGGCGCCACCGCGCTGCGCGTCGCTGTCGAGGAGTGCCCGGAACGTGAACTGCCCGCCTCTCGCGGCGAACCCACCTTCGCTGCCACACAGCCGGCCGCTCGACTTCCCTATCTCAGCGTCGCCGCATCCCGCAACGCCGCCGGCCGCACCACACTGACGCTGACCAACCGCCATCGCAGTGAATCGCTCGCTGTGCGCGTGCGCGGCCTCGCTGCTGCACAAGCACAACAGATCACGGCAGCATCCACCGAATCGACGCAGACGACGCTCTCTCACAACGCGCACGTCGGTGAGGTGATCACCCTGCCTGCTGCAAGCGTCACCGCTCTGACTATCTAAGTGAGTCGCCAAAAGTTCTGGCGGCAGATTCGCCTCCCCCGCAAAGCGGGGGAGGCGAATCTGCCGAACAAAACTTATGGACAGGAACTTAGGCACCCATCCGGAATCCCAGCGGCGGATGCACTCGAATAGGTGCATCCGCTGTTTGGAGCGAAAATTTTCGCACGCGAAAACCTCACCACCAGGATTTCGCTTGCTGCTCTCCCGTGTCAGGCTCGGTACAGCGCGCGAAATCCTGGCGAAGAGGGGCGGTCGAGCACCGCATGCGTGTGTGTTGGGAAACAATCGCCGTCCGCATCGACGCGTCGCGCATGTGAGCAGACGCCGTGGAACGATTCCAAATTGAACCACAGCCGATTCCTCAAAAAACCCACGTCTCCGTGCGAAATTCTGCGTGCTCCGCCTTCTCCGCGTCCTCTGTCGAAATTCGCCCCCAACTGCGGATGCCCTCCTAAAGGGGTGTGCCGTTTCATTTACACTTCGCTCATGCACGCCAACACATTGCCAGAACAACCTCACTCACAGCTACGAGCACAGGTGCAGGGTAACTGGCAGATAACGGCTGCACTGCTCATTTTTGTCGCATCACTTGCAGCGCTGTTTTGGTACAGGTCAGCGACTGTGCTGATCTTCAGCACCACATGGCTGCTGACAGCGTCTGCTATCGGAGCGCATCTGTACACGCAGCAGCGCGGCCATCCACACAGCGCCAATACCATCGGCTGGGTCAGCAATCTGATCAGCGGATTCGTGTTCGTGCTGATCTCTCACAGTCTGCTGCCCATCAGCCTGCTGGCCATGATCGATGGAGCGCTGTATACCCTTTCACCAAGCCAGGCCAACCGAAGCACCGTCCGTATCGATTGTCTGCTGACCGGCCTCGGCATCGTTCTGATCGTGCTCTTTGCAGAAACGACTCATACATACTGGCAGCCGATCGAGAGATATTTCCTGGAAGCAGACAAGATAGAGCTGCATCTGCTGACGCACAGTGGGGCAATTTCGCCGCCGATCATCACCGCCATCATGCTGGTTCTATTCATCAGTTTCTTTTCGACCAGCATTCTGAATCATCTCTGGAATTACTATCGGCACATCGGCAACACGATCAAAAATCTCGAACACGCCAATATGCAGGTCCGCGCAGCGCAGGCTGAATTGCAGCAGCGCCTGCACGAACACGCCCAGATGCTCGCAGTCAGCAGATCCGTCAGCTCCACGATGGAACTGACCCCACTACTGACCAACATCCTGATCCAGCTGCACACCGTCATCGCATTTGGCCGCGCTACGATCATGCTCCTGCGCCAGGGAGAACTTGTTGAGCTATGCACATACGGCACTCTGGATCGTTACCAGGATCGACTTGGGCAATTCGTCGCCGATCCACAGTATCTGCAATCGATGACCGCCCTTAGAGAGGCCGCGCTGTTTTCAGACCTCGGACAGTTGGTGCCGGATTTATCGGGAACGCTCATCGCTGTGCCGCTGATCGTGCGCGGCCAGTTCATCGGCATCCTGACGATACGGCACGAGGTCAGCAGGTTCTACACGCAGCACGATGCCAGCCTCGGCATGGCGTTCGCGAATCAGGTCGCCGGCGTCATCGATGCCGCCCAGCTCCAGACGACGGCTGCCGAAGCCGGCGTGCTGGCCGAGCGCAGCCGCCTGGCCCACGAACTTCACGAGTCCGTCTCCCAATCGCTCTACGGCATCGTGCTCGGCACACGCACCGCCCTCGAGCAAATCGACAATGCTCCAGAGGCAGCGCGTGCGGCGCTGTGCTATTCAGTCGATCTGGCCCACAACACGCTCGCCGAAATGCGCACGCTTATTTTCTCCATGCGCCCGACTTCGGCAGATTGAGCCGGTCCTTTGTCAATGGAATTCCCTGCTTTGCCATTCCCCACCACCCAGAAAAACAGTAACTACTCAGGCCTAAATCAGTATTTCCCGCGAAACGCGCCATTCCTGGCGCGTTTCGCGTTGGAAAATGGATGGCCTGAGTAGTTACGAAAAACAGAAAAACAACAGGTATATCGACACAATTACAATGCATCACAATGCAGCAACCATCATTCCCTACATGCACCGGACTTGCCACAACAGCGGTTTCGTCAATTTCACCCTCAAATTGCGCCAGCTCTCGGTTTTTGAAAGCAATCGGGGGCAATTTGCAGAATCTACAGACAAAGCACTGCAAAACACCAAGTCCGACTAATTTATGAGCGCCGTAATTCAGCCGAGCTCAAGCAGGTCCACACCTGCAAACAGCACTGCACCAGTATTTATCTGGCAGCCGATTACCATCCTAATCGTGTCTCTGATCGTGCTCGGCTACGCAGCAATAACGCAAACACCTGCCGCACTGCTTCTCACCGGCGCCACGATCTGGATCGGCGGCCTTCTGCAGGCGTACTTCTGGAGCAGCAACAAGCGGCACTTTCGCCTTGCACATTTCTTGCAGTGGATTCACAGCGTCAGCGCGTGCCTTCTTCTAACGCTGATGTCCCCAGATCTCATCGGCATTTCCTTACTCATCATTCTTGACGGACTGCTCGAGGTAATGCTGAGCCCGCTTGCCACGCGACGAAGCCTGAAGCAAGCCGTCGTCGTCGCAACAGCGCTCACCGCCGCAATCATCAACATCGTAATCCTCACCTATTTCGACATATTTTTCATTCCACAACTTTTCTCATCTTTCGAAATTTCACTGGTCAACACCTTGTTGATCGCTCCGTACACAATCGATATTCTGCAGAGAGTGTGGCGCTTTCAATTACAGATCAGCACGACAGTGACCACGCTGCAGCAGACGAATCATCAGCTGGAAGCGACGCAAAGTCAGTTGCAGCAGCGGCTGAACGAACGCGCGCAGCTGCTCGAGATCAGCCGCGCAGTCAGCTCCACGATGGATTTGTCGTCCCTGTTGCTGCACATGATCACGCAGTTGCACAGCGTGATTCCGTACGGCCGTGCCACGATGAACCTGGCACGCAACAACGAACTTGTCGAAATCTTGAACATCGGCGACATACCGGATGTGCCGAGCACCATCGCAGGCACCGGCCGGCTGCCCGATCACGTGCAAAGCCTCATGCAGCTCACCGAGCCACTCGTCATCGACGATGTCAGCCAATTCATTCCATACATGCCCGGCGCATTCCTCGCAGTGCCGTTCCTCATGCGCGGCTCCTGCATCGGCGTGCTCACGTTGCGTCATGCGCAGATCGGGTTCTATACACAGCAGAAAGGCGATCTGTGCATGGCCTTTGCCAATCAGGTCGCCGGCATGATCAATGCCACTCAGCTGAAGGAAGCCAGCACCAGCGCGATGATCATCGCCGAGCGACACAGACTGGCGCGGGAATTGCATGATTCAGTGTCGCAATTGTTGTTCGGCATCGTGCTCGGCACCCGCACCGCACTCGAGCAGCTCCACAATGCCCCTGCTGCTGCGCGCACCGCGCTGGAGTACTCGATCCACCTCGCCAGTACCGCACTCGCCGAAATGCGCGCACTGATCTTCACACTGCGTCCCGAAACTCTGCAGCGCAAAGGTCTCATCTCCGCACTGCAGAGCCAGATCGATCTTCTGCAATCGAACCACAACTTGAAGATCACGCTCGCCGCCCCACACGGTGAGCCGAATCTGTCACTCCGGCACAAAGAATATCTCTACCGCATCGCAGCCGAAGCCGTACAAAACGCAATCCGGCACTCGCGCTGCAGCACGATCGAATTGCTCATCGAAACTCGACCATACCTCCGCCTGGAGATTACGGACGACGGCTGCGGCTTCGATCCCACCGCCGATTTCGGAGAGAGACTCGGCCTTCTTTCCATGCACGAACACGCAGCGGCGCTGGGCGGCGTCCTCATCGTCGATAGTGCTCCCAGCCAGGGCACTCGTATCTACGCGATCACACATCCGGCAAATCAGTCAGGGACGAAGCCATGAACAACTTCGCTCTGTACGTGCGTGCCAAAAACATCCTGCGGTTTGTCCAGCTCTACTGGCCGCAGATCGGCAACGGGCTGGTGTGCATGAGCAGCTTCATCTGGTACTTGAAGGAGCGCACCCCCGCGTCGCTCACTTTGATTTTTCTGAGCATACTGATTCTCATGCCTTCGGTCGGCTACGTTACCGCCGTACGCCTTCGCGCCGACCCGGCGGCCATCATCTGCAACTGGATCGGCAGCCTCGGCGGCGCCTTGGCATTCGGCATCGCCTCTCCGCAGCTTTTTCCTATATCAATCCTCTGCATAATCGACGGCGCCCTGACTACGCTCACCATCGAACACGACAACAAACTGCAGATGCGCACCTATGGAGTCGTCGCAGTCATCACCCTCGTCTTTCTGAATATCTTCACCGAAGCCGCGCGCAACGGCTATCGATTGTTCGATCTGCATTTCACACCGGCACAGGTCGCTACCTGCCTGACGATTTACGCCATCGGCTACAGCATGACCATCGGCCGGCACATCCAGCATTTTTTCGACGCCTTGCGCTCCACCATCTATCGACTGAGCCACAGCAACAAAAAACTCGTCGTCACGAAGCATGAGCTCCAGCAGCGACTCATCGAGCATACTCAGCTGCTGGCGATCAGCCGCGCCATCGGATCCACACAGGACTTGGATTCTCTGCTGACCAACACCCTGATGCAGCTGAAAACCGTCGTTCTCTTCGATCGCGCCAGCGTGCTGCTCCTGCGTGACCACAAACTCCACATTCTTGCCAGCCACGGCGCCATTCCCGACAATCAGAAACTCCCACTCGACCTGATCCAGGATCCCTCCTACGCCGATCAACTCATCACGAACAAGCAATCGATACTCGTTGCCGACCTGCGTGTGGTCAACCACATCTACGACGGAACACTGTTAGCCGTGCCATTGACCGTGCGCGGCAACGTGATCGGCGTCCTCACGATCCGCAGCCTCCAGAAGAATTTCTACGATCAGCATCACGCCGATCTGTGCCTGGCATTTGCCAACCAGGTCGCCGGCATGATCGATGCAGCACAGCTGCAGGAAGCCGCCGCCAGCGCCATGGTCGTCGCCGAACGGCATCGACTGGCGCGTGAACTGCACGACTCCGTGTCGCAGTCGCTATTCGGCATCGTGCTTGGTACCCGCACCGCCTTCGAGCAAGTCGAGCGCGCACCGCTCGCTGCACAGGATGCCATCAACTACTCAATTCGCCTGGCCGACGATGCAGTCTCTGAAATGCGCGCACTTGTCTTCACCCTGCGTCCTGAAATCCTTGAGCAGAAAGGGCTCGTCGCTGCACTTCAGAGCCAGGTAAATCTTTCTCTTCCAGCACATGACGTTCGCATTACCCTGACGGCGCCCAACGGCGAACCGCAGATCTCGCCACAAGTCAAGGAAGCCCTGTATCGAATCACGTCCGAAGCTTTGCGCAACGCCATTCATCACTCGGCTTGTCGCACGGTTGACATCCGAATCACCACTCAGCCTGCCCTGCGCATCGACATCATCGACGACGGCCATGGCTTCGATCCAACCGCAGAGTATGAAAATCACCTCGGCCTGAAATCAATGCGCGAACGCGCTGATGCCTGCAACGGACACTTCGAAATCATCAGCTCTCCTGATCACGGCACACACGTCTTCATTGAAATTGCCATCTGACACCTCAGCTAAATGCAGGAGATCAACGCGTATCGTGCTGCCCCTTCCTCGTTTAAGGAAAATCAGCAGAAATCGGGGGAAACAACATGCATCACGATGAGAAATAGGCCAGCCTGAGTAGTTACCTGTTAAGACTATCGGTAACTACTCAGGCCATCCATTTTTCCAACGCGAAACGCGCTATTCCTTCCCCCTTCGGGGGGAAGGAATAGCGCGTTTCGCGGGAAATACTGATTTAGGCCTGAGTAGTTACGACTATTGACGTATTTCACATAGAAAAATGTCATTACGAGAGTAGAATGACGTCGTTAAGTGAAGCTTCACCATGACGCAAAGCATCGCTGATTCCCACAAAAGCTAAGTAACAAACGTGACTATCCGCTGAGCGGTTCGTTTATTGACTGCCCCCCGAATCGAACAATCTCTCTTTCGAAGAAAGACCCCGAAGAAAGACTTCGAAGAAAAAAACAGTGTGATTTCGAGGCAAAGTCCATGAAGCCGCGTAACAAGGTGGCGAGCCATTCAAGTTACAGCATTGCTCCACCTGCGTTTCCCAGTGAGTGACCCAGTGAGTGACCCAGTGAGTAACCCATTCAGCGACCCTGCTCAGACGAACGCTGCGGCACACACAAGCAGATTGAATCCGGGTGATTTTTTGCGCCAATATTGGCCGCTCATGGCATGCTTCGCGTCCATGCTGCTCGGCCTCGGCGGCACCGTGCGCTACTCATCGCCCGGAGCGAAGTTTTTTTTCGCGTTCAGCACGTATCTCTTCATCACGGCGTGGCTCTACACGACACTGCAGCACTTAAACTTCCCACGCCTGCTGTCGATCGTCACCTGGTTCAGCGGAATCAGCCTTGCCTTTGTGATCGTGCTGTTCTCGCCGATGTTTCTGTCGCTCTCGCTGTTGTGCATCGTCAGCACGGTGCTGCATGGCATTTCACTCGAGAATATTCATCGAAACGAGATCTTTATCGGGAGCGTCATCACGCTCACCTCTGTTGCAGGCGTAGCCGCACTCACAGAATGGTCGTATTTCAACGGCTATATCTTTGATTTCCAACTGTTTGACGCTGCAGGCAGAGATCTCGAACGGCTGCTCAACGCCGCCGGCGCCTATCAGCTGGCTGCGCAAGCAAACATGATCGTCGAATCAGCCTTCCGGATTCCACTGCTGATCGGCTTCAGCGTCAATATTCTGCAGATGCTCTGGCGTTTCTACATCCGCATTGAGTCGAATATCGCTCGCATGCAGCGCACCAACGCAGATCTCACCACAGCCCAGCAGGATCTGCAGCAGCGACTCCACGAACGCACACAGCTGCTTGAAGTCAGCCGCAGCGTCAGCTCGACTCAGGATTTCTCATCCCTGCTCAGCAACACCCTTATTCAACTCAAAACCGTCGTCGATTACGGCCGCGCGACCGTGCTTCTGGTTCGCGACGACCAGCTCGAGGAAATCAGCAGCGCAGGCCACCTGCCGAATCTCAGCACGGAAAGCCTCGCTCCCGTCGTGCTCAGCAAGACAAATCTCACATCCCTCTCTGATTTGCGCGACGTCGTTCTTCTCGAAACCGATCTCTCCTGGAGCATCGACGGATCGAATCTCATCGTCCCACTCGTCGTCCGCGGCAGACTTATAGGTCTGTTAGCGATTCGTCACGAACACGCCGATTTTTACGATCGCCACGAAGCCGATCTATGCATGGCCTTCGCCAACCAGGTCGCCGGCATCATCGACTCCGCCCAGCTCCAGCAAGCCGCCACAGACGCTCTCATCAATGCCGAACGCAGTCGTCTCGCCCGCGAACTCCACGACTCCGTCTCGCAATCTCTCTTCGGCATCGTCCTCGGCACACGCACCGCACTGGAACAGATCGGCCCCTCGCCCGAGGCCGCACGCACCGCGCTGCTCTATTCCGTCGATCTCGCCGCCTCTGCCCTCGCGGAAATGCGCGCACTCATTCTCACGATGCGGCCCGAAACTCTCGAAAAATACGGCCTCGTCATCGCGCTCCAGAATCAGATCGACCTCCTCAGACCACATCACCCTGCTCGTATCCGCTTCGTCTCCGATGCAGCAGAGGCCGCTGAAATTACAGAACCGGATGTATCCCTCGATACAAAAGAGGCTCTCTACCGCATTACCGTCGAAGCACTCCACAATGCGATTCGCCACGCAAAATGTTCTTCCGTTCTCATTCGCCTCTCTCACGACTCCCAGCAAATTTGTGTCGAGATCAGCGACGATGGCCGCGGTTTTGATCCCACCGTCGACTACACCGGCCACCTCGGCCTCAAAACCATGCGTGAACGCGCCACCGCCCTCGACGGCACACTCTCCATCGAAAGCACTGCCGACGAAGGCACACGCGTCCTGGCGACGCTCCCCAAAAACATCAAGGGAATCGGGGCCAGAAGGGACCCCCCTCTTAGCTCTTCCCCTCTTTCTCCTGCGCCTCTACCACTGGCACATGCGTAAATCGCGTCACGTCGAACAGGCCGAGATCAGAAATGCGCAGCTCGGGGATCACGATCAACGCCAGCAGGCTCAACTGCATATTTGCGTTGTTTAAGAGACACCCGCAGGCGCGATACTCCGCCAGAACCGCTTCCGCCTGCGCAGCGGCGACGTCGGCGCGTTGATCGGACATCAGTCCGGCGATCGGCATCGGCACGCACGCGCGCGCTGTCCCGGCGCGATGCACCAGCATGCCGCCGCCGCACTCCGCCAACGCATTCGCCGCCGCCGCCATTTCACTCTCGTCGGTGCCGATCACAAGCATATGATGGGAATCGTGCGCCACCGTCGACGCAATCGCGCACGCAGCATCGAAGCCGAAACCCTGCACGAATCCGGTCACGATCCGACCGCTGGCGCGATGGCGCTCGATCAAAGCGACTTTGCACACACCCTGCGCCACATCCCCATACACCTGCCCACCACGCACCGGCAGCTGCAATCGCAAATGACGCGTCGGCGCCTGGTTCTCGATCACGCCGATGACGTTTGCCGTCACTCGACCCTCAGCAATCGGCGCAGCCACGACAAAATCTTCTGCGCGCATGGGCCGGCCAATGTGCACCGAACTGCGCACGTCGGCCGGATATTCGTACTGCGGAAGATCGATGCGCCACACACCGTCCTCGACGATCACTTCGCCAGACGCAATCACGCACTCAGCACGAAAATCAACCAGGCTGGACGTCAGCACCATGTCCGCGTATCGCCCCGGCGCAATCTGCCCGACATCACGGCTCACGCCGAAATGCTCAGCGGTGTGAATGGTCATCATCTGCAGCGCCGTCATCGGCCGCAGGCCCTGAGCGATCGCATGACGCAGCGCACGATCCATGTGCCCTTCACGCAGCAATGTGCCCGGATGCATGTCATCTGTGCAAATCAGAAAATTGCGCGCATCAAGACCGTGCTCCGTGATCGCCCGCACACCGGCGGCGATGTCGAACCACGCTGAACCGTAGCGCAGCATCACCTTCATTCCCTGCCGCGCACGGACGATCGCATCCTCGACGCGCGTGCCCTCGTGGTCGTCCTGAGCACCGCCAGCCGCATATCCATGGAACGGCAGCCCCAGATCCGGCGACGCATAGTGCCCGCCGATCACGCGCCCTGCCTGCTGCGTCTCCGCCATCTCGGCATGCATTTTCTCGTCCGAGAGAAACACGCCGGGGAAATTCATCATCTCGCCCAGGCCGATGATGTTCGGCCAGCTCATCGCCTCGCGCACTTCGTCCGGCCCGATCGACGCACCCGGCGTCTCGTTCCCCGGCGCCGAAGGTACGCACGACGGCATCTGCACGTATACGTTGATCGGCTGCAGTCGAGCCTCGTCGTGCATCAGGCGCACCCCGCGCAGCCCGAACACGTTGGCGATCTCGTGCGGGTCGATGAACATGCCCGTCGTGCCGCTCGGAGCCACCGCGCGCACGAATTCCGTCACTGTCACCATCCCAGACTCGACATGCATGTGCGCATCGAGCAGCCCAGGCGTAAGGTAGCGACCACCGGCGTCAATCACGCGCGTGCGCGGGCCGATCGCATGGCTCGCGTCCGGCCCGACATAGGCAATGCGCGAGCCGCA
The DNA here is from genome assembly GCA_964201495.1 of Chloroflexota bacterium. Classification (GTDB taxonomy): domain Bacteria; phylum Chloroflexota; class Anaerolineae; order J036; family Brachytrichaceae; genus CANJQH01. The sequence continues at coordinate 28,232 of CAXNFZ010000005.1, forward strand.
CACCGCCACTTCCGTGGCGGGGATGATCTCGCCGGTCTGCACACACACC